>JARXKR010000131.1:4710-6386 GCA_030271565.1 Pseudomonadota bacterium | reverse complement strand
CCGGATTGGCGATGAACACACTCGAGAACTCGGCGTCGGGCGTATCCGGGGCGAGCGTGCGATCGGACAGCGCGTCGAACAAGGGTCCGGTCTCATCGCTACCCGCCACCAGCCACTGCGCCAGCGCCGCTTCGAGCCGCAGCGTTTTGTACCAGCGGTCGGCGAAACTGCCGTTCGATAGCCCGTGGATTCCGGGCGCGAGCGGCTGGCGCTGCGGTGCCGGGTAATTCGTCATCAATTCCGCCCCGTCTGCCCCCGCGACAAACAGGTTGAACGGGTTCATCGCGGATAGATCGCCCAACGGCTGATCGAGCAGCCAGTCGGTGACCAAGCCACCGCGCGAGGCCATGCCGGGGCGCGGGAAGCCTTCCGCGCGCAGGTTGGTGACCAGTGCAAAGCGCCCGTCCGGGTGGGCTCCCAGCCAGGTCCCGCCCGCCTGCAGATCGCGGCCCGCAAGAATGCCATTGTCCCATTCGGCCAAAGCCGCTGTCGGTCGCCCGTGAAATTCATCGCGGTTGCCGATTGCCACCAGCCGCCAGCGCGGGTGCGCCAACCACGCGATCGCGGCTACGCACATCAGATCAGCCCCTTGGCCTTGAGGCTGACATGGCCTTCCTTGCCGATGATCACGTGGTCATGCACCGTGATCCCGAGCAGCCGTCCGGCTTCGGCGATCTTGTTGGTAATCTGCACGTCGGCGCGGCTGGGTTCGGGCGAGCCGGACGGGTGGTTGTGGACCAGGATCAGCGCCGACGCGCCCAGATCGAGCGCCTTCTTGACCACTTCGCGCGGATGGATCGCCGCCTCGTCGAGCGTGCCGTCGCTGACCTGGTCGTCGAGGATCAAGCGGTTCTTGTTGTCGAGGTAGAGCACCCGCACGCGCTCGTGGTTGAGGTGCGCCATGTCGATTGTCAGGTAATCGATCAGCACTTGCCAGCTGCCCAGCACCGGTTGTTCCTGCAGCCCGGTGCGCGCCAGCCGCCGCGCCGCCAGCGCCACGATCTTGAGCGCGGCAGCGCTGGTTTCGCCCATGCCGGGGTGCAGCGCCAAGGCGCGCGGCTCGGCGTTGAGCAAGCCCGCCAGCCCGCCAAACCGTTTCAGCAACTCATGCGCGAGCGGCTTTACGTCCTTGCGCGGGATCGCGGTCATCAGCAGGTATTCGACCAGTTCGTGGTCGGCGAGTGCCTCGGACCCGCCGCCGAGCAGCCGCGTCCGAAGCCGTGCGCGGTGGCCGGCGCCGTGATGCGGCGGATCGCCCTGCCCGCCCAGCGGCGGATCGATTGTTTCGGCCACGCGTTCCCTTCCCAGCGTTTCCGCATGCATTGCCTTTCCCGGGCGACGCGCGCAAGGGTAGTGAAATGTCCGGACCCGACGGCCAAGAGTTTGACGAAGCGCAGGAACCGGCCCTTCTACCCCGACGCAGCCGCGGCTGGCGGGGTTTGGCGGTGCTGGGAATCATTGTCGCAGCGGTGCTGCTCGGGCTCTGGCTGGCGCGCGAAAACATCGCCCACAAGGTCATCAATTCGAGGCTCGAAGACCTTGGCCTGCCCGCGACTTACAAGCTCGAGAAGATCGGGCCTTCGCGAGAGATCCTGACCGACATCGTGATCGGCGATCCGGCGCATCCCGATCTGACTATCGAGCGCGCCGAAGTGCAGATCGAGCCGACCTTCGGG
>JARXKR010000131.1:0-4610 GCA_030271565.1 Pseudomonadota bacterium | reverse complement strand
TCGCAGTTCGATGTGGGTGACGGGACCTACGCGCTGACCAGCGGGACGCTTGGCTATAGGGACAGCCGCCTGACCAGCGCCAGTGGCACCGGGCAGTTTGCGGTGAGCAAGGGTGACCTGGTGCTGAGCTACAAGCTCAAGGGTGAGGGCCTGGCTGCAAGCGGGATCACCGCGCAGAGCGTCGCACTGGAAGGTCAGGCGCGCAGCCATGACCGGATGGCGAGTTTCAGCAGCGAAGGCGCGCTTGGCGCTACGGGAGTTGCGCCCGGGCACGGTCTTGAGGCGACTTTCGCCGGGCTCGAAAAGTCTGGCGCGGGTACACTGGTCGCGCCGCTGGCAGCACAGCTCCGCCGCGCGCTCGCTCGCGAAGCGACCGGCAGCAGCTTTGCCGCGACCTATCAGCTTCGCCAAAGCGGCCAGTTGACCAGTGTTACGCTGCCCGGTGCCCTGTGGCGCGGTGCCAGCGGGGCGCGGTTGGCGGCGCTATCCAAAGTATCGATCACGCTCGGCGGGAAGGGTGGCACGATGCTCGCGGGTAACCTCCTGAGCGATGGACCCGGCCTGCCGCATATCGAGGGACGGTTTGAGCAGCGCGGAGGGGGCGGCGGGCTCGCCTCGGTGGTGCTTGCGCCGTACCGCGCGGGTGATGCCATGATCGCCATGCCCGAACTCAAACTGGTGCAACTTCCCGGCGGAGCGCTCGGCTTTGCCGGTCGCGCTCTGGTCACCGGCCCCTTGCCCGGCGGGCGGGTTGACAACCTGGTTTTGCCGATCGAAGGCAACTGGTCGGCGGCGCGCGGGCTCGCGGCGCTGCGGCGCTGCACTCCGGTGCACTTCGACAGCTTGCGCATCTCCAACCTGACGCTCGCCGGGCAGACGTTGACGCTGTGCCCCGGCCCCGAGGGCGCGATTGTGCGCAGCGATGGGCGCGGAACGCGGGTTTCTGCTGGCACGGCGGGACTGGCGCTCAACGGTACGCTGGGCAGCACCCCGGTACGGCTGCGCAGCGGCGCGGTGGGGATGGCCTGGCCCGGCGCTTTGGTGGCGCGCAACATCGACGTCTCGTTCGGGCCTGCCAGCGCACCCTCCACGCTCAAGATCGCCCAGCTTAATGCCAGCTTAGGAAACACCCTCACCGGGAAGTTCGCCGGGACTGAACTGAGGCTTTTTGCAGTGCCGCTCGACGTGTTCGATGCGGCGGGAAACTGGCGCTTCGCCAATAAGCAGTTCACGGTCAGCGGCGCGAGCCTGACGGTCAAGGACCGGCTTGCGGCGGCACGGTTCTATCCGCTGGTGGCGCGGGATGCGACGCTCAGCCTGATCTCGACCACCTTCACCGCCGATGCCCTGCTGCGCGAACCCAAGAGCGACCGGCTGGTGACCGAGGCGAAGATCGTCCACGATCTCGATACCGCAAGCGGCCATGCCGACTTGCTGGTGCCGGGGATCGAATTCGACAAGGGTCTCCAGCCCGATACACTGACTTACCTCAGCCAAGGCGTGATCGCAGTCGCCAAGGGGCGGGTTTATGGTCAGGGCCGGATCGACTGGGACCGGCACGGAGTGACCAGCTCGGGCGATTTCAGCACCGACAAGCTCGATTTCGGCGCGCAGTTCGGCCCGGTTAAAGGCGCGCGCGGGACCGTCCATTTCACCGACCTGCTTGGCCTCGTCACTGCGCCGAACCAGACTATCCATGTCGCCTCGATCAACCCGGGGATCGAGGTCAACGACGGCGATGTCTCGTTCCAGCTAGAGCCCGGTCACTTGCTGGTGGTCAACGGTGCCAAGTGGCCCTTCATTGACGGCTCGCTCGAACTGCTGCCGACCCGGATGGTGCTCGGCGCCTCCGAGGTGCGGCGTTTCACGATCAAGGTCAACGGTCTCAACCTCGCCAAGTTCGTGGCGCGACTAAGCCTTGCCAACATCTCGGCGAGCGGGACTTTCGATGGCGAATTGCCGCTGGTATTCGACGAAAATGGTGGGCGGATTGAGAACGGCATCCTCGTTTCGCGCGATCCGGGCGGGAACCTGTCTTACGTGGGTGAACTCACTTACAAGGACCTCTCGCCGATGGGCAATTTCGCCTTTCAGGCGCTGCGCAGTCTCGATTACAAGCACATGGAGGTGGCGCTGCAAGGCCATCTCGACGGCGAAATCGTCACCAAGATGCGGATCGACGGGGTCAGCCAGGGGATGGGAGCCAAACGCAATTTCCTGACCCAGCGCTTTGCCAAGTTGCCGATTCGCTTCAATATCTCGATCCGCGGGCCATTCCACCAGCTGATCACTTCGTTCAAGTCGCTCTACGATCCCAGCTACGTAAGGGACCCGCGCGACCTCGGCTTGATCGGCGGGGCCGCGCCGGTGCCGGGCGAGCCGGGGCCTTTGCCTGCCCCAGTTGCGCCCGCAATGCCTCCGCCAACCTCGCCGCAACCACCCAAAACCGACAACATTCAGCATTCAGACAGCAGGACAGTTCCATGAACAGCTTCGAATTGACCTACCGCGCCATGGCTGCGAAAACCCTGCCCATGCAGGAACTCGCGCCAAGGAACCGGAGGCCGCTCCGCACGTGGGTAACCACCGCGGCGATGGTGATAGGCGGCGCTTTGACGCTCGGCGGATGTGTTTCGGTCACCGCACCGGACAAGCCGATCGTGATCGAGCTGAATATCAACATCAAGCAGGAGGTGGTCTATCGCCTCGCGGCGGATGCTGCGAACACGATCGACAAGAATCCTGACGTATTTTAAAGATGGAGCACTGTGTGATGATCCGGTCGAATAAACCCCGCAATTTGCGCCTTGCTGGCTTGGGTGGAATGACGCTGGGCCTGATCTTGTCGGCTATGCCAGTCGCGGCGCAAAGCGCCAACCCGGCCTATGCTGCCGCGCGCGCAGCCGGCCAGATCGGCGAGCAAATCGACGGCTATCTCGGCTTTCCGAGCAGCCCGAGCGCCGATGTCCGCCGCACTGCCGAGGACGTCAACATCAAGCGCCGCGCGATCTACGCCGAACGCGCCAGTGCGACGCATTCGACGCAGGAGGACTATGCCTTCACCACCGCGTGCCGCCTGATCCTCAAGACCCGGCCGGGCGAGAAGTACCAGGCACCCGACGGTTCGTGGCACACGCGCACCGCCGAAGCCCCGCTGCGCGACCCCAAATGCGCGGCAGCGGATACCGCACCGAACTGAGATTCAAGGCTGCAAAACGGGGCGCTGGCAGCACTTGTCAGCGCCCTTTTTGCGCACCGGTTGACTTCGCGCACTGCCTTGCCTAAGGGGACGGCGCTTCGCGGGAAAGCCTATCTTTCCGGCGAATTTTCGCATCATTTGCACGCTTTTTTGATCAGGAATGACCTAACTTCCGTGGCGCAAGACCCCACCGATCAGACCACCCCGTCGCCGGCTGAAGATCCGGCACTCGGTTCGTTGCAGTCGCGGCTCGATGCCGCGCGCCGCGCCGAGGATGAGCGACTGGCGCGGGACCATGCGCCGCTGCGCGATCAGGGTCGCTCGGTTGGCATGCAGGTGGCCTCGACGATGGTCGGTTATCCGCTCGGCGGGATCGTGGTCGGATGGGGGCTCGACAGCCTGTTCGGGACGCGTCCGTGGATCATGATCGTGCTGATGTTTCTCGCCTTTGCCGGCGCCTGCCTTCAGGTGGTGCGCGGCAATAACGACGCTCAGAAATAAGCACGGCTTTAACGCAGGGATTTATGCAAAGTGGCAGGTGAAGCCAAAATCGACCCGATGCACCAGTTCACGATCACGCCGATTGGCAGTGATACGCTGACTGCATCGCCGTTCCAGTTCACCAATTCCTCGCTGTGGATGCTGATCGTGTTCGCTGCGGTGCTGGCGTTTATGTGGGGCGGGACCAAGCGCCAGATCGTGCCCGGCCGCTGGCAAGTCGCGGTCGAAGGGATGACCGGGTTCCTCGACAATATCACCCGGACATCGATCGGCGCCGAAGGCCGCCGCTACCTGCCGTGGGTGTTCACCGCCTTCACCTTCATTCTGTTCTCGAACTGGATCGGCGCAATGCCGTTCGGAATCGTCCCCGGCGCACACCCGTTCACTGTGACCAGCCAGTTCAGCGTGACGATGTTCATGAGCGTGCTGAGCTTCGCGATTGTGCTCGGGGTGGGCTTCTGGAAGCATGGACTGCACTTCTTCAGCCTGTTCGTGCCCCATGGTGCGCCACTGCCGGTCAAGCTGTTTGTGGCACCAATCGAATTTGTCAGCTTCATGGTGCGCCCGTTCTCGCTCGGGCTGCGGCCGTTCATCGCCATGTTTGCTGGGCACGTTCTGCTGGATGTATTCGGCAATTTTGTGGTGCAGGGGCTCAACGCGGGTGGGCCGCTTGGCTATGCGATATCGGCATTGTGCTTCGTCGCCGTGATCGGGGTCAATGCACTCGAGCTGCTGGTCGGGGCGATCCAGGCCTATGTGTTCGCGCTGCTGACCGCTTTGTACATCAACGATGCGGTCAACCTTCACTAGATTTCAAAACGCTTATCTTTCAACGCTTTTACTAACGGAGTTATCAAAATGGATCTCGCTTCTGCAAAGGTCATCGGTGCCGGTCTCGCGGCAATTGGCG
>JARXKR010000130.1:3949-6396 GCA_030271565.1 Pseudomonadota bacterium | reverse complement strand
TCGGCCTCGCCGCCCTTGATATAGAGCGAGAAGGTGCTGCCCGCGCCGCTGCAATGGCGATCGAAGATATCCTGCTGGCGCGGATCGGAAATGTCGCCGAGGTAGCCCAGCCCTTCGACCTTGGGATGACCTTTGAGGTAGGCGCAGACCTTGGCGGCATTCTCACCCGCGCGGCTCATCCGCAGTTCGACCGTTTCCAAACTGCGCATCAGCATCCACGCGGTGTGCGGATCGAGGATTCCGCCCATGGTGTTGCGCAGCATCCGCACCGGGGTCATCCACCTGGTCGCGCCGCCAATCGATCCGGCGACCAGATCCGAATGTCCGCCGACGTACTTGGTCAGCGAATAGACCACGATATCCGCGCCGTGCTTCAAGGGCTGCTGCCACAGCGGGCCGAGGAAGGTGTTGTCGATCGCGATCGGGCAATCCGCGCCCAGCACCGCATCGCGCGCACCCTTGACCGCCTCGACATCGACCAGCGCGTTGGTCGGGTTGGCGGGGCTTTCGAGGTAGACCATCGCCACCTTGCCGCCTTGAGCTTCGGCCTGCGCCTTGGCCTTGGTCAGCGCCGCGTCGAGTTCTTCGCGGGTTGCTCCGGCGGGGAAATCGACATAGGTCACGCCAAAGCGGCTCAGCGTCTTGGCGACAAAGCCTTCGCTGGCGGCATAGAGCGGCCCTGAATGGACGATCACATCGCCCTGCGAACAGAAAGCCAGGAACAGCACGCAGATCGCGGTCATCCCGCTGGAGAACACGAGGCTTTCCTCCGCGCCATCCCACAGCGACAAGCGGCCTTCGAGGATCTGCTGGTTAGGCCCGTTAAAGCGCGAATAGACCAAGCCCTCGCTGCCGCCGGGGCGCTTGCCGGTGATCCCCATGAAGAAGTGCTTGCCCTCGGCCGCATTGGCGAAGGCGAAGGTGCTGGTCAGGAAAATCGGCGCCTTGAGGCTGCCTTCGGACAGCACCGGATCATAGCCGTGGCCCATCATCATCGTGGCAGGGCTTAGCTGGCGGTTGCCGATAGCGGTGAGCGCGGCCTTGGGCTTGCGCGGCGGAGTTGCGGTGTTGT
This sequence comes from Pseudomonadota bacterium, assembly GCA_030271565.1. Lineage (GTDB taxonomy): Bacteria > Pseudomonadota > Alphaproteobacteria > Sphingomonadales > Sphingomonadaceae > Novosphingobium. Next base: position 5,324 of record JARXKR010000130.1, on the reverse strand, counting down.
CTGTCATAATGGTTGCGCCTGTAACCAGTTTGCGCGGCGATGGCGAGGGCTTCATTAGCTCGCGACAAGCCCGGAACAAGGTGTTAACTTCTCAGCGGGTCGCAGATTACGTCTCTTCGAACCGGGGGAACAAAGATGACTGCTAATACCAAATTGCTACCGCTCGCTTTGCGAGCCTTTGGTGCTGTGTTCTGCTTGATCTATGTCATGGCTATCGTCTGGCCATCGGGCTGGGCCTGGCATGAGGGCAATCCTGCAACCAACGACTATTTCCTGATGATCGTCGGTTTCTATTTCACGCTTGGCGTGTTCCTGATCCGCGCGGCGAGCAATCCTGCGGCGAACGCGTCGTTGATCTGGTTTACGGTGTGGTCGAGCGTAGTCCACGCAGCTGTTATGGCTTACGAATCGATGCGTAATCCGATGCACGGCGGTCACCTGATCGGCGACGTGCCTGCGCTGCTGATTGCCGCTTTGGTGCTCGCTGTACTGATGAAGCGCGAAGCCCCCGCGTCGGCCTGACAACAAGCCGCGCGGGGTAACTCGCGCGGCTTACTTGGGCGAAAGCACCATCAGCATCTGGCGGCCTTCCATGCGCGGATAGGCCTCGATCTTGGCGTCCTCGGTGGTATCGTCCTGGACCCGCTTGAGCAGGTTCATGCCCAATTGCTGGTGCGACAGTTCGCGCCCGCGGAAGCGCAGCGTGACCTTGACCTTGTCACCCTCGCCGATGAATTTGTGGATCGCGCGCATCTTAACGTCGTAATCGTGGTCGTCGATATTCGGACGCATCTTGATCTCCTTGATCTCCTGCGTCTTTTGCGACTTGCGCGCGAGGTTGGCCTTTTTCTGGGCCTCGTAACGGAACTTGCCGACATCGAGGAACTTGCACACCGGCGGATCGGCGTTGGGGGAAACTTCGACCAGATCGAGCCCGAGGCTGCCGGCCTGTTCGATCGCCTCTTTGGTGTACATCACGCCGATGTTCTCACCGGCTTCGTCGATGACGCGGACTTTGTCGGAAGTGATCATTGCGTTGTGGCGCGGCCCGCTTTTCACGGGGGGCGACATCATGCGCCGGGGTGGGGGTGCTATAGTAGTGTCTCCTGATGCAACGAATACGAGCGCGCCCCTTAAAGCGATTCGCGGCCCGGGGGAAGTGGGGAGATTTAGTGCGAGGCGCGGTAAAGCGGGAACTGAACCAGCTTGCCCTGAACGCCGATCAGGGCGTCCACCGCGCGTGCGGGCTGCATCGCCTTCATGATCGCCGGGTCGCCCGCATCGAGTCCCCCGGTCAGCGCCCCGAATGCCGGCAGGATCAGCTTGCGCTCGCTGCGTACCGCGCAAGGCCGGCTGATCGAGCGGCCGCGCGCGT
>JARXKR010000130.1:0-3849 GCA_030271565.1 Pseudomonadota bacterium | reverse complement strand
AGCATCTGCCCGAAACGCGCGTAGAAGCTCGACTTTTCAAGGTGCAGGTCGGCCACCAGCAAAGCCCGCTCGCGCGGCCAGTAGAGCGCGCGGCCAGCCACCAGCGCCAGTTCTTCACCTGCGAACGAAAAGGGAACCATGGCTTTTCCTTGCAGCACGGGGATTCGCTTGGCAAGGCCCGAAAATGACCGATTGGACCCAGCATACCGAGCAAGCCCGCGCCTGGTTCGAAAGCCTGCGAACCCGCATCTGCGCTGCATTTGAGGCGATCGAGGCCGAAGCCGGCAGCCGGGCGCAATTCGAATACACCCGCTGGGACCGCGAGGAAGACGACAACGCCGATCCCGGCGGCGGTACCCGCGCGGTGATGAAGGGGCAGGTGTTCGAGAAAGTCGGGGTCAATGTCTCGACCGTCCACGGCAAGTTCGCGCCCGGCTTTGCCGCCAGCATCAACGGCGCGAGCGAGCAGGACCCCGGCTTCACCGCGACCGGGATCAGCCTGGTCGCGCACATGGCCAACCCGCACGTCCCTGCGGTGCATATGAACACGCGCTTCTTGGTGACCAGCAAGGCGTGGTTTGGCGGCGGCGCCGACCTCAACCCGCCGCTGCCTTATGCTGAGGACACCGCCGAGTTCCACGCGCGCTTTCAGGCCGCCTGCGCGGCGCACGATCCGGCCTATTATCCGCGCTTCAAGGCCTGGGCCGACGACTATTTCTACATCCCCCACCGCCAGGTCCACCGCGGTGTGGGCGGAATTTTCTACGATCACCTTGAGTGCGGCGATGACGCGGCGTTCGATGCAAACTTCGCCTTCACCCGCGATGTCGGCGAGGCGTTCCTCGATGTCTTTCCGCAACTGGTCCGGCGCCGGATGGGCGCGGAGTTTTCCCAAGCCGAAAAGCAGACTCAGCTCGAATGGCGCGGGCGCTATGCCGAGTTCAACCTGGTCTATGATCGCGGCACGCTGTTCGGGCTCAAGACCGGCGGGAACATCGATGCGATTTTGATGAGTTTGCCACCTGAGGCGGTGTGGAGTTGAGGGGGGCCCTGGTGAATCTGGCGCGTCACACGACCTCGTGTGACGGGATCCTTTCCAGCACTGCAACAAGCGATCGCTCGGCATGCCACAGATCGTACGCCTGCTGCATCCGCAGCCACAAGCCCGGGCCATTGCCGCACCATTTGCCCAGTCGCACAGCCATTTCCGGTGTTACCGGCGAAGCCCCAGCAATAATCTTGTAGAGCGTCTGGCGCGAAATGCCGAGCTGGCGCGCGGCTTCGGCGACGGGCAAGCGGAGCGCGGGCAGCACATCGTCTCTGAGCAGTTCACCGGGATGGGTGGGACACCGCTTTGCCAACGCTGGCGTCTGCAGGTTCATTTCGTCGCCTTTCTTCGCTTAATGATATTGTTCCCAATCGACGTCGATGGCGTCGCCGGCAGCGAAGCCAAAAGTGATCCGCCACGGCCCATTGACCGCAACGGCAAATCGCTTCGGCTTGCCGTGCAGCCCATGAAAATGCAGTCCGGGCAGATTCATATCCTCCGCCTGCTCCGCCTGATTGAGTGCATCGAGAAGGCGTGGGCATTTCCTGTGCTGGTCCGCACGTATCTTTGCGCTCGCACCGGTCAGGAACAAATCCCGCAAACCCTTGTGCCGCCATGATGCAATCATTGGTTTATGTCGCACCATATACGGCAATTGTCAATCAATGATTGTCAAAATTCCATTCCCACTTGCTCTTACCCCCTTTCTCCCGCCACACTGCCTGCATAATGCTGCGCCAGTATGAACTTGTCGAACGCGTGCTTGCCTACGATCCGGATGCGGACGAGGCGATGCTCAACCGCGCGTACGTTTATACCGTGCAGAAACACGGCACCCAGAAGCGCGCGAGCGGCGATCCCTATTTCAGCCACCCGGTCGAGGTGGCCGGGCTGATGACCGAGCTGAAGCTCGACCAGGAAACCATCGTCACCGCGCTGCTCCACGATACGGTGGAAGATACGCTGGCGACGGTCGAGGAGATCGAGAAGCTGTTTGGGGCCGAGGTCGCCCGGCTGGTCGACGGGGTGACCAAGCTCTCCAAGATCGAGGCCATGGGCGAGACCGAGCGGGCTGCGGAAAACCTGCGCAAGTTCTTCCTCGCGATGAGCGACGATATCCGCGTGCTGCTGGTCAAGCTGGCCGACCGGTTGCACAACATGCGCACGCTGCATTTCATCCGCAGCGCCGACAAGCGCACCCGCATCGCCCGCGAAACGATGGATATCTATGCCCCGCTGGCCGAGCGCGTCGGCATGTACGAATATATGCGCGAGATGCAGCTGCTCGCGTTCGAACAGCTCGAACCCGAAGCATACGGGATCATCACCGGGCGCCTCGCGCAGATCCGCAGCCAGGACCACGGCCAGGTCGATGCCATCGCGCTGTCGATCAAGCAGGCGCTGGCCGAAGCGGGATTGAAGGTCGAGGTCTCCGGGCGCGAGAAACACCCCTATATGATCTGGAAGAAGATGGCCGAGCGCCATGTCAGCTTCGAGCAGATCACCGACATCATGGCGTTCCGCGTGCTGACCGACAATGTCACCGATTGCTACCGCGCGCTCGGGATCCTCCATTCGACCTGGCAGATGATCCCCGGGCGTTTCAAGGACTACATCTCGACCCCCAAATCGAACGGCTACCGGTCCTTGCACACCGCGCTGATCTTTGAGAATTCGATGCGGATGGAAGTGCAGATCCGTACCCAGGAGATGCACCGCACCAACGAGTTCGGGCTGGCCGCGCACTGGGCCTACAAGCAGGGCGGGATCCAGCCCGACGGGCAGGTCGGCTGGCTGCGCGATCTGATCGAGATCGTCGACGAGAGCCACGATGCCGAGGAACTGCTCGAGCATACCAAGCTGGCGATCTATCAGGACCGGATCTTCGCCTTCACCCCCAAGGGGCAATTGTTGCAGCTGCCCAAGGGTTCGACCCCGGTCGATTTCGCATACGCGGTGCATTCGGACCTTGGCAGCTTTGCCGTCGGCGCCAAGATCAACGGACGGCACATGCCGCTGCGCACCGTGCTCAACAACGGCGACGTGGTCGAACTGATCAAGAGCCGCAACGCCAGCCCGCAGCTCGCCTGGCTGGGGTTTGTCGTGACCGGCAAAGCCCGCGCGGCGATCCGCCGCGCGGTGCGCGCCAAAGAGCGCGAGGAAGTCGCGGCAATCGGCCGCAAGCTGTTCGATCAGATCGTCGAGCGGCTGCCTTCGAAGATCGGCAAGAAAGCGGTCAAAGACGCGGTCAAGCGGCTCGGCTTCGGCAACGAGGAAGAGCTGATGGCAGCGATCGGCACCGCCAAGGTGGAAGACCGCGCGGTGATGGAAGCGCTGGTCCCGGGCAGCACCACCGGCCTCGCCGAGCCCGACAACTGGGCCAAGATCGACCGCGCAATCTCGATCCGCGGGCTGACTGCGGGGATGGCCTTCCACCTTGGACAATGCTGCCACCCGGTCCCGGGCGACCGGATTGTCGGGCTGCGGCTGCCGGGCACCGGGGTCGAGGTCCATTCAATCGATTGCCTCAAGCTTGCCAGCGGGGTCGATGCCGACTGGCTCGACCTGTCGTGGGGCGAGCGCACCACCGGGGCGATCGGACGGATGCGGCTGGTGCTGTACAATCGCCCCGGCACCCTGGCCGAGGCGACCGGCATTTTCGCCGGTAATCGGGCCAACATTATCCACCTTGAAAGCACCAACCGCGACGAGCTGTTCGGGACTTATGAGATCGATCTTGAGGTATCGAACCTGGCGCACCTGACCCGGATCGTCTCGGCCCTGCGCGCCAGCGATGCGGT
>JARXKR010000129.1 GCA_030271565.1 Pseudomonadota bacterium | reverse complement strand
GGGTGGTCGGGCCGGGGGCGCGGGCTGGTGTTGCAAAGCTTTTCGCAGAGGCGAAAAGCGCACCCAACCAATGCGAATCCGCGCCTATGGTAATTTTGTTGCGGGCGTGCTATATAATCGGCACGCATGGCGGGATTCCGGTCCCGCGATACAAGGCATCCAGACCGGACGGGACTTATACACAGCAGTTGATGGCATCCCGGAGCGCGGCGTTTTGCGCGTTCCGCCGGTCCAGCGATTGACTGATTCCCGTCGGCCAAACAAACAGCCGGGTCGCACCGGCGAGTGAAAGGACGTTACATGGTAACCAAGGCACAGGCCTTCGACGTCGGTGACTACGTTGTTTATCCCAAGCACGGCGTGGGCCGGGTGATCGAACTGCTCGAGCAGGAAATCGCCGGGATGCAGCTTGAACTCTACGTACTTCGGTTCGAAAAAGAGCGCATGACCCTGCGCGTTCCGGTCAGCAAGGTCGAAGCGATCGGGATGCGCAAGCTGTCCTCGGACAAGACCCTGCGCGAAGCTCTCGCCACGCTCACCGGCAAGCCCAAGGTCAAGCGCACCATGTGGTCGCGCCGCGCGCAGGAATACGAGGCGAAGATCAACTCGGGCGACCTGGTGTCGATTGCCGAAGTGACCCGCGACCTGTTCCGCGCCGACGATCAGCCCGAGCAAAGCTATTCCGAACGGCAGATCTTCGAAGCCGCCTCCTCGCGCCTCGCGCGCGAACTGGCGGCGATGGAAAAGACCGACGAGCCTTCGGCGCTGCAGAAGATCCTCGCGATCCTCAACGAGCACGCGCCCAAGTATTACGCGGAAGCTGCCGTCACCGTCTAAGCGCTTCACACACCGCAATCCGAAAGGGCCGTCCGCAAGGGCGGCCCTTTTCGCATGCTCAGGCTTCGCCTCTTGAATTGGCTGCCTTGCTGTATTATGTCGTTAACACACAGTGTGGGAGCGTACGATGAAACTGAACCAATTTCTCAAGGGACTCGCCCCGATTCTCGCGGTCGCGATGGCTGCTGGCGTGGCGGGCTGCGATGGCTCGAACGTCTCGATCAACGGCGAGCACGGCAAAAAGCTGGCCGAGCTCGACATGGGCGGCGCGGCGCCGAACGAGCTAGTGATGTTCGGCCCCGACGAAGTTCAGATGACCCAAGGCGACAAGCTGGCCATCACCGTCGATGGCGATCCCGCGGCGGTCGACAAGCTGCGCTTCACGCTTAAGGACGGAACGCTTGGCATTTTGCGCGAGGGCAAGATGTTCTCGGGCGATGACAAGACCGCGGTGGTCCACGTGACCATGCCCGCGCCGCGCGAATTGACGATGGGCGGGTCGGGCAAGATCAGCGCCCCGGCAATGGCCGCAGGCGCCAAGGTGACGATCCTCGGTTCGGGCCGAATCGATACCCAGAGCGTTTCAGGCGATAAACTTGAGGTCACCCTGCCGGGTTCGGGCAGCTTTACGGCGGCCGGCAAGGTCGGCAAGCTCGAATTGACGATCCTTGGCAGCGGGTCGGCTGAGCTAGGCGGAGTCAGTGTCGACAGCGCCAAGGTCAATGTGCTGGGCTCTGGCGGAGCGACTTTTTCATCCGACGGCGATGTCGATGCGACGATCGTCGGGTCGGGCTCGGTCACAGTCAAAGGCCGCGCTCGGTGCAAAGTCAGCGCGATCGGATCGGGCCAGCTGATCTGCGAAGCAGGTGTCACCAAGAGCGACGGGGACGCGCCCGAACCGCCTGCAGCTCCGGACGCGCCGTCGCCCAAGCCCTAATGGTGCGGCAGACGGGACGAACCGAGTGAACTGGTTAAGGACTCCGCAACAGCAAAGCTGTCAGAATGCACCGGTACTCCGGGAGCTTTGCTATGCGGCCTCTGTTCGGACTTATGCTGATTTTGCCGGCGCTGAGCGGCTGCGGCGTCGGGACCCTTGTCAATGTCGTCACTGCACCGGTGCGCGTGACCGGCAAGGCGATCGACCTTGCGACCACCAGTCAGTCGGAAGCCGACGAGAATCGCGGCCGCAAATTGCGCAAGCAGGAAGAGCATTACGGCAAGCTTGAACGCGCTTACCACAAGGAAGCCGCCCGCTGCGCCGAAGGCCGCGAGCAATCGTGCGCACGCCAGCGAGCAATCATGGCCGAGATGGATGAAATTCGTCCGCAGCTTCCCGCTCAGCCCGATTAGTCACGCAGCTGCGCGGCGCAGCCGGTCATTGATCGCTGCGCCGAGCCCGGTTTCGGGCAGCGCGGCGACTGCGATGCGCGGCTGCGGCGCGGCTGCCGCTTGGTGCAGCCCAGCGTAAAGTCGCCCCGCAGCCTCGGCGAGGTCGCCGCTGGGGGAGAGGTTGTAATCGCCCGCCAGCGGCCCAAATCCCAGGAGGAACTCATCGGGCTCAGCCTCGCGGGCATTCAGTCGCAACGGCTTGCCGGGCGAATAGTGGCTGGCCAACTGGCCGGGCGCCTCGATCCCGGCATTGCCCTCCGCGACACTCTCGGGGCCGAGCAAGTCGGCGATTTGATCCCGCGTGATCGGACCCGGGCGCAGCTGCTGCCAGGTGCCATCGCCGCGCAACGCAATGATCGTGCTCTCCAGCCCCGCGCTGCACTCGCCGCCGTCGAGCACCAACTCGATCCGGCCCCCGAGCGAGGTCGCGACATGCGCCGCGCTGGTTGGACTGACCCCGCCGCTGCGATTGGCCGAGGGCGCGGCGAGCGGCAGCCTGGTTGCGGCGAGTACCGCGCGCATCACCGGGTGCGCCGGACAGCGCAGCGCGATGGTCGCCAGGCCAGCGGTGACCGCAGGAGCGATTCGCGCGTCCGACTTGAGCGGCAAGACCAGAGTCAGTGCGCCGGGCCAGAACTTCGTTGCCAACAGCCGAGCGCGGACGTCGAATTGGGCAAGGGTCTCGGCTTGGGCCAAGTCCGCCACATGAACGATCAACGGGTTGAAGCTGGGGCGGTCTTTTGCAGCATAGATCGCCGCTACGGCCTCGGGCGAATCGGCTCGGGCGGCGAGCCCGTAGACCGTCTCGGTCGGCAGCGCGACCGGCGTGCCCGCAGACAGCAAGCTGGCCGCTTGCGCTACACCAGCCGCGTCGGCGGGGCGCACGTGAGGGCCGAGATGCTTGCCGGACATGGCGCTCCGCTATAGGCCCTGCGCGACAAAGCCAAGGAAAAGCGCGAGACACCGCCGATGGATTATACCGCCAACACCGCCGATCAGATCCTCGCGATCCGGGTCAACGCCGGGATCGATGAACTCGCCGGGCACGAGCGCTTCGCTCAGGCCAGCCCCGATATGGTCGAAGCGATTGTCGAAGGCATCGGCCAATTTGCGGCGGGCGAATGGGCCCCGCTCAACCGGATCGGCGACCAGCAGGGCGCGGTGCTTGCCAACGGCGCCGTCTCGTTGCCCGAAGGCTTCGCCGCCGCCTATCATCACTACGTCGAACAGGGCTGGAACGCGATCTCGGGCGATCCGCAATTTGGCGGGCAGGGTCTACCCTTCACGCTCTCAGCCAATGTGCTCGAGAACCTCGGCAGTGCCAACATGGCCTTCGGGCTGCTGCCGATCCTCACCGTCGGTGCGATCGAGGCGATCAGCCACCACGGCAGCGCGGCACAGAAGGACCACTACCTCGCCAAGCTGATCAGCGGCGAATGGTCGGGGACGATGAACCTGACCGAACCGCAGGCCGGATCGGATGTTGGCGCGCTGCGCACCACCGCGACCCCGCGCGGCGATGGAACCTGGGCGATCAAGGGCACCAAGATCTTCATCACCTGGGGTGAACACGATCTGGCTGGCAACGTGATCCATCTCGTGCTGGCGCGCACCCCCGGTGCTCCAGCTGGCACGCGCGGGATTTCGCTGTTCGTGGTGCCCAAGCTACTGGTGCGTGCGGACGGGACGCCGGGGGCGCGCAACGACCTGCGCTGCGTCAGCCTTGAGCACAAGCTTGGGATCATGGCCTCGCCGACTTGCGTGATGAGCTTCGGTGACAACGACCAATGCGTGGGCGAGCTGATCGGGCGCGAGAACGAGGGCATCAAAGCGATGTTCACGATGATGAATTCGGCCCGGATCAATGTCGGTAGCCAGGGCGTGCAGATTGCCGAGCGCGCATTGCAAGCGGCGCAGTGGTATGCCCGCGAACGGGTGCAATCGGCGCGCGCCGGTGCCGCCGACAAAGGCCCGGTGGCGATTATCGAACACCCCGACGTGCGCCGGATGCTGCTGCGGATGCGGGCGCTGACCGAGGGCGCGCGGGCGCTGCTCTACTACACTGCCGGGCAGGTCGATCGCGGCGCACTGGGAATCGATGGCGCACAGGCGCGCGCCGACTGCCTGGTACCGATGCTCAAGGCGTGGAGCACCGATGTGGGCTGCGAGGTCGCCAGTCTCGGCGTGCAGATCCACGGAGGGATGGGTTTCATCGAGGAAACCGGCGCGGCGCAGCATTACCGCGACGCACGGATTGCGCCGATCTACGAAGGCACAAACGGAATTCAGGCGGCCGACTTGGTGACCCGCAAGCTCGGCTACGAAAACGGCGACGTTGTGACGTCGCTGTTTGCCGATGTGGTTAGCGATTGCAGCGATGCGCCCGAACTGGCCGCGTTGGCGCAGGACTGCATCCAGATCGCCAGCTGGATGAGCACCACCGCCAGCCTCGACGACAAGTTAGCCGGAAGCGTGCCGTTCTGCACGATGGCGGCGGTGGCGGTGGCTGGGTGGCAGCTTCAACGCCAAGCCCGCGCGGTGGCGCAGGAAGGCGGTGCGCTGGCGCAGACCAAGCCGGTGGTGGCGCGCTACTTCGCCGAGCATCTCGTGCCCGAAGCGCGCGGGCTCAAGGCTGCGGCGCTGGCCGGGGCCGACCTGCTCTACGCCCTCGATGGGGACGTGCTCGCCGGATGAGCGAGACCGAACAACTGCTGGCACGGATCGCCGCTGCACTTGAAGCGCTCTCGCCGCAAACCGGGGGCACGGCCGACTGGTTCTGCGCTCCCGCTTACGTCTGGGACGGCACCGCGCGGCCCATCTCCGAAATCAAGGCCCCGCCGCTGGCGCTGCTCAAGGGCATCGATCCGCAGAAGGCTTGCGTCACTGCCAACATCGTGCGCTTGGCCGGCGGCCACGCTGCACACGATATGCTGCTGTGGGGCGCGCGCGGCACCGGCAAGTCGGTGTTGCTCCGTGCCGCAGTGGCAGCGGCGCAAGTGGGCAACTCCGGCGCACTCGCACTTGTCCAGGTCGCACCCGAAGCGCTGGGTTCGTTGACCGCCTTGTTCGCGGCGCTGGCCCCGCTCGACCGTCGCTTCCTCGTGTTTATCGACGATCTCGGCTTCGAAGACGGCGACAGCTCCGGCCCGCGCGCGCTGCGCTCGTGGCTCGAGGGCGGGGTCGAAGCGCGGCCCGGCAACGTCCGGCTCGCGGTAACCTCGAACCGCCGCGCGATCGTGCCGCGTCATTTGTCCGAACAGGATGACCCGATCAATCCGCGCGACGCGGTCGACGACCAGCTCGCGCTGGCCGACCGCTTCGGCTTGTCGGTGGGGTTCCACGCCTGCAGCCAGGACGATTATCTCGCGATCGTTGCGGGCTATGCGCAGGCTTATGGCTTGGTCTTCGCAGAGGCACACGCGCTTGAATGGGCCAAACGCCGCGGCGCGCGTTCAGGGCGGGTGGCGTGGCAATTTGTCACCGAACTGGCCGGTGCCGCCGGGCAATCGATCTAGTTACTGCTGCTTGACCACCGAATCCTGTTTCAGCTTGGCCGTGTAACGCGCGGTGGGATCGCTGATCAGGCTGCGCTGCGGCGGGATCCGCTCGGACACCACCGGGATGATTCCAGCCGCTGGCTTTGCGCCCGGCGCGGTGACCCGCCAGATGATCCCGGCAGTATCGTCGCTGACCAGTAGCGCCCCGTCCTTGGCAAAGCCCACCCAGGTCGGGCGGCCATGGGTCTTGCCGTTGCCGGTCAGGAACCCGCCGAGCAGCGGCAGCGGCAGGCCTTGCGGATTGCCTTTGTCATCGAACTTCACGAAGACCACGTCATAGCCTGAAAGCGGTGTGCGGTTCCATGAGCCGTGCCGCGCGATCACCGCGCCGTTGCTGTAATTCGGCCCGAGCATGGCACCGCCCTGAACGAAGGCCAGCCCGAGCGCGGCGACGTGTGCCCCCAGCGCATATTCAGGCTTGCGCACGAAATCGTCGAAATAGGCTGGCGGCGCGTAGGTTACGCGGTTGTCGTTGTGAATTTTCCACCACACCCATGGCCAGCCGTAATGCGCCCCGATGGGGACATTGGTCAGATAGTCGGGCACGAGGTCGGGGCCGAGCTGATCGCGCTCGTTGACCGTAACCCACAGTTCGCCGGTCGAAGGGTTCCAGCCGAG
>JARXKR010000006.1 GCA_030271565.1 Pseudomonadota bacterium | reverse complement strand
CGATCGCAGCTGGGGGGTGCGCCCGGTCGGAACCAGCGACCAGCAGCCGCACGGCACCGGGGTGGTGCCGGGGTTCTTCTGGCAATGGACCCCGCTCAACTTTGCGACACGCAGCGTGTTTTTCCACGTCAACGCCGATGCCAAGGGCAACGTCTGGAACACCCGCGCAGTGATCGCGCCCGATGGGGCCGATGCCGCCGCACTAATCGATGCAGAGGGCGAAATGTCAGCGCCGCTGGCAGTCGGCACCCGCTGGCCCGATGGCGGCACGTTGACCATTGAGGGTCCGGATGGCGATGAGACGCTGACCTTCGAACCGCTCGGCCGGTTCCAGATGCGCGGGCTGGGTTACACCTCACCCAAATGGGGCCACGGGTTGTGGCACGGCCCGATAGAGGTCCAGCGCGAAGATTTCGGGCTACAGCAGGTCAATCCCGCCACGATGGATAATTACCACGTCCAGTTGCCGTGCAAAGTCACCAGCGACCGACACGGCGAAGGCATGGGCGTGTTCGAGCAGCTGATCATCGGCCCCTATGCGCCGATGGGGCTGGAGGAGTTCCTCGATTTGGGGTGAGCATGCTGAGGTTTTGAATTCCCCAATTCCGCTTCCCTGAGCTTGTCGAAGGGCTGCCCTTGTTCTTGAAATTCAGCGCGCGTCGGCACAAAGAAAAGTGCAGCCCTTCGACAAGCTCAGGGTAGGCGGGTTTTGATGATGCAGTGTGAAATCATCGCGCGCCGCCGATCACATTGCCGCAGTCAGCCGCGCCAGCTGCTCTGCGCTGAGCGTCAGGCTCGCCATGCCGCACAGTTCCTCTACTTGCGCTACACTGGTCGCGCTGGCGATCGGCGCGCCGATGCCGGGCTGCACCGCCAGCCAGGCCAGCGCGATCTGCGCCAGCGAGGCGCCGGTATCGGCGGCAATCGTGTCCATCGCGGCGAGCATCGGTGCGCCGGTCACGATCAGTTCCTTCATCCGCCCGCCGCGCACCGATTTGCCGAAATCAGCTTCGCTGCGATATTTGCCGGTGAGGAAGCCGTTGGCGATGCCGTAAAACGGAAACATCGCGATCCCGTTCGTGGTACACAATGCCTGCAGGTCGGCGCCGTAATTGGTTCGCGAGACCAGATTGTATTCGTTCTGCAACGCGGTGAACGGCATGGTGCCAGCGTCCTTGGCCGCTGTCAGCGCCTCGCTAAGCCGCGCTGCGGTGAAGTTCGATGCTCCGAGCGAGCGGACAGATTCTGCCGCTCCGCCGAACGCCGCGACAATGTCGGCAATCGGTAGCTCGGGGTAGTCCTTGTGGGCGTAGTAGAGGTCGAGATAGTCGGTCTGCAGCCGCTCGAGCGAGTGACCGAGCGACTGCAGCAGGCGCTCAGGACCATAGAGTTCAGCGCCGCCCAGCATCCCGGTCTTGGTGTGAATGCGCATGTCCTTGCGCACCCCGCGGCTCGCCAGCCAGGCACCGAGCACAGTCTCGCTTTCGCCGCCCTTGTGGCCGGGGACCCAGGCGGAATAGACGTCGGCGGTATCGACCATTCGGCCGCCCGCCTCATAGAATGCGTCGAGGATTGCGAAACTGGTGTCCTGATCGGCGGTCCAGCCGAACACGTTGCCGCCTAGCACCAGCGGGATGCCTGCGAATGCCGGGTTGCTCGTCATGCGAACTTCTCCTTGAGCGCGAGCAGGGCGATTGCCGCCTGCGCTGCCTCGCCGCCCTTGTTTTTCTGCTTCGGATCGGCGCGAACCAAGGCCTGCTGCTCGTTCTCGACCGTCAGGATGCCGTTGCCGATGGCGAAGCCGTCCATCGTCAGCGCCATGATCCCGCGCGCGCTTTCGCCTGCCACGATTTCGAAGTGGTAGGTTTCGCCGCGGATTACGACGCCGATGGCGACGAAGCCTTCGTATTGCCCAGACGCCTCGGCGAGCGCGATCGCGCCGGGAATTTCGAGCGCGCCCGGCACGGTGATCACTTCTACCTTGTGGCCCGCTGCCTTGAGCGCAGCCCGTGCGCCCTCAATCAGCATGTCGTTGAGGTGGTCGTAGAACCGCGCCTCGATAATCAGGAAATTGGCCATGTTTACTCCGCCGGGATCGGGCGCTCGCCCACGATGTTAAGGCCGTAGCCTTCGATAGCAACGACGTTGCGGTGGGCGTTGCTCAGCAGCACCAGCTCATGCACGCCCATGTCGGCAAGGATCTGGGCGCCGATACCATAGGCGCGCAGGTCCATATCGCGCGCTTCGCCGCCGCCGGGCTCGCCGCTCTCCTGCGGACGGATCAGCAGCACGATCAGCCCCGATCCTTCGCGTCCGATCTCGGCCATGGCGCGCTGCAGGGTGCGCTTTTTGGGGCCGGGCTGGCCGAGCATGTCGTCAAGGATCGAGATGGTATGAACCCGCGCCAGCGTCGGCTTTGCCGGATCGACATGGCCCATCTGCAGCACGAAGCTGTCACTGCCGTCGACCTTGTTGCGATAGGTCAAGAGCTTCCACTGGCCGCCATAATCGGAAGTAAACGCAACTTCTGCGATCCGTTCGACCAGATGATCGTTCTTGCGGCGGTATTCGATCAGGTCGCGGATCGTGCCCATCTTGAGGCCGTGGCGGCGCGCGAACGGGACGAGGTCGTCCATCCGCGCCATGGTGCCGTCCTCGTTCATGATCTCGCAAATCACGCCCGAGGGGTTGAGCCCGGCGAGCCGCGAGATATCGACCGAAGCCTCGGTGTGCCCGGCGCGGACAAGTACCCCGCCATCGCGGGCGATCAGCGGGAACACATGCCCGGGGGTGACAATGTCATCACGGGTCTTCCCTGCATCGATTGCCACCGCCACGGTGCGGGCGCGGTCGCCAGCGGAAATGCCGGTGGTCACGCCTTCGCGCGCCTCGATCGAGACGGTGAAGGCGGTTTCGTGACGGGTACCGTTGGCGCGGCTCATCAGTTCGAGCCCGAGCTGTTCGGTGCGGGCCTTGGTCATGGTCAGGCAGATCAGCCCGCGGCCGTGGGTGGCCATGAAGTTGACCGCGTCGGGGGTGGCCATCTGCGCCGGGATCACCAGATCGCCCTCGTTCTCGCGGTCTTCATCATCGACCAGCACGAACATCCGGCCGTTGCGGGCTTCGTCGATGATCTCCTCGATGCTGACCAGCACCGGGACCTCGTCGTTGTCCGAGAGGAACTGTTCGAGCTTGCGCATCGTGTCGGCGGTGGGGTTCCAGCCGTCGTCGGTGCACTCGCGCAAAGTGTTGGAATGAAGCCCGGCGGCGCGCGCCAGACCGGCTCGCGACATCCCGCCATCATTGACCAGGCGGCGGACGCGTTCGATCAGAGTCGTTGACATGCGGCCGAAATATCACATTAAAATGTGATCGCAACACCTTTATCACATTCTATGCACATTCACCGCGCGGCTAGTCGCCCTTGAACACAGGGGTACGCTTCTCCAGGAACGCGCTGACCGCTTCGGCATTGTCCTTGGTCGCATGCGCCACGGCCTGCATCGCTGCCGACATTTCGAGCACCCCGGGCAAGTCCATCCGCTGCGCGTCCCACAGCAAACGCTTGGCCATGCGCACGGCAAACGATGGGTTGCAGGCGATCCGCGCGGCCATTGCGTGGGCGGCTTCGAGCAGTTCAGAGTCGGGCACGACCTTTGACACCAGCCCGATCGCCAAGGCCTCGGCCGCGCCGATCGTCTCGCCAGTTAAAGTCAGTTCGGCCGCCTTGGAGAATCCGACAATCCGCTGCAGCAGCCAGGCGCCGCCATCGCCCGGAATGATCCCGAGCTTGACGAAACTTTCGGCGAACTTGGCGCTTTCGCCAGCCACGCGCAGATCACACATGCAGGCAAGGTCGAGCCCCGCACCGATTGCCGGACCGTTGACTGCGGCGATCACCGGCACTTCGAGCGCGGCGAAGGCTAGTGGCAGCCGCTGGATGCCGCTTTTGTAATTGCGCCGTGTCCGCGCCGGTAGGCTGGCGTTGAGACCGCCCGAATCGGGCTTCATTGCCTTGAGGTTGCCGCCCGCCGAGAACGCCGAACCCGCGCCGGTCAGGATCGCGACGCGGACGTTTGGATCGTCTTCCATCGCGGTGAGCGTACTCAGCAGCGCATCGATCAAATCCAGATCGGATACCGGATTGCGCAGCTCGGGCCGGTTGAGGGTGATCGTGGCAATGCCCGAGGCATCGAGGCTGTAAAGTACCGGGGCATCCATCGCAGTCACTCTCCCTGAAAGGTCATCCGACCAGCCGCTGGATGAACCAGAAGCTGGCGGTTATCCCGATTGCGTAGCTTGCCGCAAGCTTTACCGGGCGCAGCGTTGGCGGAGCGAAGCGGCGCAGGGCTAACATGGCGCTCAGGCACGCCGCGATGATCAGCAGTTGCCCGGCTTCGACCCCCAGATTGAAGGTCAACAGCGCGGTCGGCACGTCGCCTTCGGGCAGGCCGATTTCGCGCAAGGCCCCGGCGAAACCGAAACCGTGGATCAGCCCGAACCCGAATGCGACCAGCCACGGAATGCGCTCGGACAGCCGGGGGATGGCCGGGTCCTGTTTGACCACCTCGACCGCAAGGAACACGATCGACAGCGCAATCAGCGCTTCCACCGGGGCCTGCGCCAGCCCGATCACGCCGAGCGTGGTGCCGACCAAAGTCAGTGAGTGGGCAACGGTGAAGGCGGTCGCTGCGCGCGCCACCACGCCGAGGTTGCCGAGCAGCAGCACCAGCGCGACCACGAACAGCAGGTGATCGTAACCAGTCAGGATATGTTCAATGCCAAGCACGAAATAGCTGCGCGCGACGTCCCAGCGGTCGGGTACGCTGGCGACCATGACAGTGGCATGCCCCGGCGTGAGGCGGGCAGCTTGCACCGGGCGGCCGAGTGGCGCGATCCGCACCAGTGCATCGGTGAAGGCTGCATCCATCCCGGCGAGGCCGACTTCGCTGCCGGCGAGGTCCTTGCTGCAAGTAAGAACCGATTCCGCGACCAGTGCGGCACCTTCAAGCCGCGCCGCCGGGACCGACTGGCGGCATTGGGGCGGGACCAGCGGGCGGGCGTGAGTGGCGAGCCCGCCGAGTACCGGCGCCTTCCACACCAGCTTCCAGTGCTGCGCATCCTGCTGGGTCAGTTCGAGGTAGCCGGGGCGCAATTCGTCGGCTGTGGCAGGCTGCGCCGCAACTAGCGCCAGCAGCATAGCGAACAGCCACTTCACTTGGGCAACTCGATCGCCACGTCGTAACCGCCAAGCATCTTCTTGTAGGCGTCGGCCTGCGCCTTGGCGATTGCCGCAGCGCGCCAGTCATTGGTGACGCGTTGGCGCACTTTTGCGAGACTCGGTTTGCTCGGTGCCGCGCGGGCGCTTACCCGCACCAGATGCAGGCCTAGTCCCGACGCGATCGGGCCCTGCCACTGGCCGAGTGGCAGATCGCGCAGAGCCAAGGTGAATTCATCGCCGAACAGGCCCGAAATGTCGCTCGCCCCGGCGTTGTCGAGCTTGGCGGGAAGCGGGGCAGGCTGGGCACTCACCGGCTTGCCTCCGCGCAATTGGGCCAATTGCGCATTGGCAGCGGCGCGGCTCGCTGGTGTGTCGGCTCCCAGATAGATCTGTTCGAAGCTGGTGCGGGGGTCTTCGGCGTAGCGCGCCGGGTCCTTGTCGATCAGCGCCTGCAATTGCGGGTCACTCGGCTCGGCAGTCTCGGCATCGGCGACCGACAAGCTCTCCAGCTTGCGCCGCATCCGCCGCACCACCACTTCGTCGCCCTGATCGAGCCCGAGCCGCAACGCTTCGCGGTAATAGACTTGATCGGCGACGTAATCGCGGATCATCCCGTCGGTTTCATCGGGGGTCGGGAGGCGGTGGAACGAGCCGTAGAACCGCTCGACCATTGCCCCGACCACCGCCTTGTCGACCACGATCCGCCGCTCGCCCAGATCGGGTGCGCGGCCCGACAGCAGCCAGAACACCATGGCTCCGGCGATCAGGAAATGGGCCAGCGGCTCCTTCAGGAGCGCGCGGACCGTCGTCTTCCAATCCATTTCAGACCGGCCGGATCAAACCGGATTGTACCAGATCGCCGAGGTGTAGGCGCGTTCCTGCTGCTTGAGCGGGATCGCCGGATCGAGCGTCAGGTGATACTTGAACATGTCGTAATCAATCCAGTTCGGGGTGGGGATCATCAGCACCCGGACATAATAGAACGAACGCTGGCCGGGGTTGAATTCGGGATCGGTCCAGACTGTCGAGAGCTCGGGCGCGCCGATGGTGTTGGTGTAGGTGGCCTTGGTCACATCGACCGTATCACCCACCGCTGGCACCTTACCGCCGACCGGCTTGCGCTGATCCATCGCGCTCCACACCACGTCGAATACCTTCTCGTGTGCGGTACCGGCCTGATCGACCCAGCCCTTGACCACTTGCACCCGGTCGAGATTGCCGTCGACCGGGTCTTTCAATGCCGAAACGATGAAGCTTGGCGCGCCGGTCCCGGGCGTGCTCGGCCCATGCGGGGCAAGCGTGCCGCCCATCGGCACCCCGCGCTGGTACCCGGCCTTGACCCAATCGCTTTTCAAGTCGTCGCCCTTGAAATCCCAGCCGCCGAAGAACCGCACGGTCATCCGCGGCCCGGTGGTGCCATAGACTTCGCGGCGCATCATCGCGTCGAAAATCGCGGCACGGCTGTTCGATGTGGCCCAGACGGCGGCATAACCGCTCGCCAGCGATTGCCAGTTCATCCGCCCGACCCGCTCGACCGGCATACCCGGGATGAAGCTGTCGGTCGCACGGTTGGGGTTTGGTTCAACCCCGGGGTGCTTGCCGAAGAAATTGTTGTCATCGGCGGTCGAGAGCGAGGTGTGCGCGTCGGTCGAGCCGATGACGCCGAACTTGTAGGGATTGACCCCGGTGCGCTGCTCGATCAGCAGCCCGCGTTTGAGCGCCTCGCGGACATAACTTCCGGCCAGGTCAGCGGGCTTGGTCGGCTGGGTGTTGAGCAGGTTGTTGAGATCCCACCCGGCGGTGCCGTAGCCGGCGAATTCGTCGTTGGGCGAAAGGAACGGATGGGCTTCGCTGTCACCCTTGATCTGGGTAATCTCGACCACCGGTTCGTGCGCAGCGCGGCGGCGGGCATATTCCGCTGTGATCGGCCCGCCGTTGGGGTCGGTCAGCATGAACATCAGCCCGTTCGATAGGTTGGAATTGTGTGGGATTGCCAGCACCTTGCCGCCGGTCTTCGCCTCATAGGCATCCATATAATCCCACAGCTTGTCGGGCCACAGCTCGGCGCTCGGATCGAGCGGATCGACCTGGCTGACCTTGTCGATCCCGTCGCGGAAGATGACATTGCGGTGCAGGTTGTTGCCGCCCTGCATCAGCGTATATTCGAACCCGAAAAAGGCGGTGAACTTGCCCGGCTGATTGTAATTATCGACCGTTCCAATGCTGTCGCTCCACACCTTGTGCGTGCGTGTCGCCGCCTTGGCCGGATCATTCAAACCGGTGGGCAATTTGCCGTGCGCGCGGGCATCGAGCATTTCTGCCGTGGCCTGCAGCGAACCTTTGGTCCCTTCGTGCATCAGGTCGTACCAGCGCAGCAGGGTCGGGTCGCTGATCAGCATGCGCGGCGCATCGTACAGCGCCTTGGTCGCGCCCAAGCCCTCGGCGTGGTCGGTCACCACCAGAAAATCGAGCGGCCGGGCCAGCTTGGCCTTGATCCCGGTCGACGAGGTCACTTCTTCGCCGCTGGCAAAGCGCAACGCCGCTTCGGGATCGAGCCGGTTGCCGAACCCGAAGGCATCGACCGAGTTAGAAGTGTGAAGGTGCGTGTCGCCCCAATACACCCGCTCAGGATAGGCGGTGTTCTTCACTTCCGTCTGGCCGCCGACCATCTTGGTCAGCTTATGGCAACCGCTGACCAGAGCGGTCGATCCCAGCAACATCATCGCCGCCATCACAGCCTTGCGCATCGTCATCTCCTAGTCGGACTCGAGGTCAGTTGGGGTTGTACCAGATCGCCGAGGTGTAGCCACGTTCCTGCTGCTTGAGCGGAACATCTCCGGGCAGGTTGAGGTGGAACCGGACCTTGTCGAAATCGACCCAGCTGGGCGTCGGGATCATCAGCACGCGGACGTAATAGAACGCGCGCTGCGCCGGATCGAATTCGGGATCGCTCCACACCGTGGCGAGTGCCGGGGCGCCGATGGTGTTGGCGACAGTCGCCGCGTTCACATCGACTGTATCGCCCACCGCCGGGACTTTGCCGCCGACCGGCAGCCGCTTGTCCATATCGCTCCACACCACATCGAACACTTTTTCGTGCGATTGCCCGGCCAGGTCAACCCAGCCCTTGACCACTTGCACCCGGTCGAGGTTGGCATCGATCGGGTCCTTGAGCGCGGAGACAATGAAGTTGGGTGCGCCGCCCTGGTGCTTGGTCAGGCTTCCGCCCATCGGCACGCCGCGCTGATAGCCTGCCTTGACCCAATCGGCCTTGAGATCGTCGGCTTTGAAGTCCCACCCACCGAAGAACCGCACCGTCATGCGCGGGCCGGTAGTGCCATAGGTTTCGTGGCGCATCAGCGCATCGAAGATCGCGGCGCGCGAGTTGGAAGTTGCCCAGACCGCGGCATAGCCGCTGGCGAGATAGTTCCAGCCGAACCGGCCTTCGTGCTTGCCCAGGTTCTGCGGCATCATCGCCCGGCCGGCCGAGGGCTCGACAGTCGGGAACTTGCCGAAATAATTGTTGTCGTCCGCAGTCGACAGCGAGGTGTGCGCGTCGGTCGACCCGATCACCCCGAACTTGTAGGGGTTCACGCCCGTTCGCTGCTCGATCAGCAGGCCCCGCTTGAGTGCTTCGCGGACGTAGTTCCCGGCGTAATCGCCCGGCTTGGTCGGCTGGGTGCTCATCAGGTTGTTCATGTCCCACCCGGCGGTGCCGTAACCGGCGAATTCGTCGTTGGGCGAGAGGAACGGATGGCTTTCGCTGTCACCCTTGATCTGGGTGATTTCAACCGCCGGTTCGTGCGCGGCGCGGCGGCGGGCGTATTCTGCGCTCATCGGACCACCCGAGGGATCGGTCATCATGAACATCAACCCGTTCGACAGGTTAGAATTGTGCGGGATCGCCAGTACCTTGCCGCCGGTTTTGGCCTGATAGGCATCCATGTAGTCCCACAGCCCATCAGGAATAACTGTTCCGAACGAGGCGAGCGGCAGAACCTGTGAGGCGAGATTACCGCTATCCCGGAAAACAACGTTGCGATGCAGGTTGTTGCCGCCGTCCATTAAAGTATATTCAAAGCCGATGAAGGCGGTGAATTTGCCCGGTTCGTTATAGCGTTCGACCGTGGCGATATGTTCCAGCCAGTTCGAACGGAGCCGCTGTTCGGCGCCTTGCGGATTCAATACTGCTTTCGGCAGTGTGTTGTGCGCCTTGGCGTCGATCAATTCCTGAGTTGCCTCGGCCGAGCCCTTGGGACCGGCATGGAGCAAATCGTACCAGTGCAGCATCGTCGGGTCGCTGATCGCGAAGCGGGGCGCGTAGTAGAGGTCCTTGATCGTCGCGAAGCCGTCCGAGTGGTCCGAGATCACCAGGAAATCGAGCGGGCGTTTGAGCTGAGCCTTGATCCCGGACGACGAGGTGACTTCCTCACCGCGCGCAAAACGCAGCGCCTCTTCCGAGCCGAGCCGATTGCCAAACCCGAAGGCGTCGGGCGAATTGTTGGTGTGGAGGTGCGTATCGCCCCAATAGACTCGTTGTGGGTAGGGCGAGTTCTCGACCGCAGTCACTCCGGTGACGGCCTGCCTGACTTGCTTGCAGCCTGTCGCCAGCGTGGTTGCCGCCAGCAGCGCTGCTGTCAGCACAATCGCCTTGCGCATACCCGATCCCCCTTAGGCCTTGTTTTGGTTTTCGGTTGCAACTTGCCAGCTTGTCAGCACAGGTCAAGCAATCACAAACAGCCATTGGCAGGATGCAGCGCCGCGTCTACGAGGACAGCGTGAGCACATCCTATTGCGATACCTGCGCCATCCGGAACCGCGCCATTTGCGCGGGGCTGCAAGACGACGAGATTTCGCTGCTTAACGCGATCGGCCGCCGCCGCCATCTCAAGGCGGGCGAGCGGTTGCTGTGGGAAGGCGATGAAGCGGTGCTGGTCGCTAACGTGATCGAAGGCGTGCTCAAGCTCTCAACCCAGACCGTTGACGGCAAAGAACAGATTCTTGGACTTGCCTATGCTTCGGATTTCCTCGGCCGCCCGTTCGGCAAGACCACGCCCTACGGGGTCGAGGCGCTGACCGACGCGCATGTCTGCATTTTCCAGCGCGCCGATTTTGACCGAGTCGCGCGCGAGCATCCTGGACTTCAGCACAAGCTGCTTGAGCGCACACTCAGCGAGCTTGACCGGACGCGGCGCTGGATGCTGCTGCTCGGGCGGATGAACGCCGAACAGAAGCTCGCCAATTTCCTGCTCGAAATGTCCGTTCGCCGCGCCAATGTCGGCTGTGCCGATGTGCCGGGTGAGGCCGATGTCTGGGCGCTGCCCTTGTCGCGCCAGCAGATTGCCGATGTGCTGGGGCTGACGATCGAAACCGTCAGCCGCCAGTTCACCAAGATGAAGAAGGATGGCCTGATCGACCTGCCGTCGCGCCGGGAAGTGGCGATCCTCGAACACGCCAAGCTCGAGGATCTGGCCGCCTAGAAGCGGTACGACAG
Source organism: Pseudomonadota bacterium (assembly GCA_030271565.1). Taxonomy (GTDB): domain Bacteria; phylum Pseudomonadota; class Alphaproteobacteria; order Sphingomonadales; family Sphingomonadaceae; genus Novosphingobium. The sequence continues at coordinate 20,185 of JARXKR010000006.1, read as the reverse complement.
CCCCGCCGACAGGACACCCGCGCCGATATAGGGATTGAGCGAACCGAAAGTGCAGCGCCGTCCTTGACCCAGATCAATGCTGCAATGTGTTTGGTCGGGCACTGCGGCAGCCATGTTACACCACGGCAGCATCGACCAGTTCCTGACCCGGGTGGCGGATCGCTCGGTCGTGCCCGGCATCGATGCGCTTGCCCGAACCGTGCGGGTAACAGCGGCTCGTGAGGTTCCGCTCGACCGCCACGGCGCCACACTGGTCTATATCGCCAGCGGCGCGGCAAAGCTCGTTGCCCGCGCTGCGGTTGAGCGGGAGCAAGTGGCAGCGTTCAACTTCACTGGTGACCTGGTGACCGTGCCCGGCCCCGGACCGCACGCTTACGTGCTGGTCGCGCTGGTCGACAGCGAACTGGTCGTACTTCCCTATGCCGCTTTGCGCGATGCAGTGCGCAGCGATCCAGCCGTGCTCGCCCGCTTGCTGGACAATTGCGATGCCGCATTGGGGCGGTGCCGCGAGAAGGCGCTGATGCTCGGGCGCAAGACGGCTTCTGAACGGATCGCCTGCTTTCTGTTGGCGATGGCACCGCGGATCGGGGCGACGAGTGGGGCTGCGATCCTGCTCGATTTACCTATGTCGCGCCGCGATATCGGTGACAGCATTGGCCTGACAATTGAAACTGTTAGCCGACAATTCAGTTTGCTGCGCGACAGTAAACTGATAGGCACCGAAGGGCGTTCGAAAGTCCTGTTGCTCGACCTGCCTGGGCTCGAGCTCCGGGCCGGGTACCAGCAAAATCCGAATTGAAGCCTATTCAGGCAAATTTGCGCTGGATCAATGTTGCTCTCAGCGCGTTTGCATAGGTGGCATCCATGAAAAACGGAGATATCTATGCAGGCTGAGACCGCACTGACCCGCATTGGATTGTGGTTCCTGCTGATGCTGGCCTCGATCGGGGTGATGCTCGGCGCGAAGGATACGCCGTTCGCGATCCAGGCCGGGATGATCGCAGTTCTGGCGCTGGTCATGGTCTTCATCACCGCCTCGCGGTTCGATCCAGCCGGCAGCGCGCGCGGGTTTTTCCGCATGCCCGAGGGCAAGTCGCGCTACGACGACGATCCGGTGCGCTGGGCGACCATTGCCACGATGTTCTGGGGCCTGGCGGGGTTTCTTGCGGGCCTGTTCATAGCGCTCCAGCTGGCCTTTCCGGTGTTCAATTTTGAACCCTATCTCAATTTCGGGCGGGTCCGCCCACTGCACACCAGCGCGGTGATCTTCGCGTTTGGTGGCAACGCGCTGATCGCGACCAGCTTTTACGTGGTCCAGCGGACCTGCCGCACCACGCTGGCGTTCCCGGCGCTCGCACGGTTCGTGTTCTGGGGATACCAGCTGTTTATCGTGCTGGCGGCCAGCGGATATCTGCTCGGCATCACCCAAAGCCGCGAATACGCCGAACCCGAATGGTACGTCGATCTGTGGTTGACGGTGGTCTGGGTGTCATACCTGATCGTGTTCGTCGGCACGCTGCTGCGGCGTCATGAACCGCACATCTATGTCGCCAACTGGTTCTACCTCGGCTTCATCGTCACCGTCGCCATGCTGCATTTGGTCAACAATCTGGCAGTTCCGGTCAGCTTCCTCGGATCGCGCAGCTACAGTTTGTTCGGCGGGGTGCAAGATGCACTGACCCAGTGGTGGTACGGCCACAACGCTGTCGGGTTCTTCCTGACCGCAGGGTTCCTGGGCATGATGTACTACTTCGTGCCCAAACAGGCCGAGCGGCCGATTTATTCGTATCGGCTGTCGATCATCCATTTCTGGTCGCTGATTTTCCTCTACATCTGGGCCGGGCCGCACCACTTGCTCTACACCGCGCTGCCCGATTGGGCGCAGACGCTGGGCATGGTCTTCTCGATCATGCTGTGGATGCCGAGCTGGGGCGGGATGATCAACGGGTTGATGACGCTCAACGGGGCGTGGGACAAGGTCCGCACCGATCCGATCATTCGCATGATGGTGATAGCGCTGGCGTTCTACGGGATGAGCACCTTCGAAGGCCCGATGCTCTCGATCAAGTTCTTCAACTCGCTGTCGCACTATACCGACTGGACGATCGGCCATGTCCACTCGGGCGCGCTGGGGTGGAACGGCATGATCACTTTCGCCTGCATGTATTACATGATCCCGCGGCTGTGGAACCGGACGCGGATGTACAGCCTGCGAATGATCAATTGGCACTTCTGGCTCGCCACGCTTGGGATTGTATTTTATGCCTCCAGCTTGTGGGTGGCCGGTTTGACCCAAGGGCTGATGTGGCGCGAATACGGGGCCGACGGATACTTGGTGAACAGCTTCGCCGATACGGTCGCCGCGATCCATCCGATGTACATCATGCGCGCCTTTGGCGGCTTGCTCTACCTGGCCGGCTTTGTGGTGATGCTGTGGAACTTCGCCCAGACTCTGGCGGGCAAGCTGCGGGCCGAAGCGCCGATGACCGAGACCCCGATCAATCCCGCCGCAGACCATCCGCTGCCGGCGCGCGAACCCGTTGTCGCACCGGCGCAGTAAGGCAAAAACGATGAGCACTCCTGACGTTGAACTTACCGTAAAAGGCCACAAGCGGCTCGAACGCAATATCACCCTGTTGGGGCTGTTCACGCTGCTCGCCGTTTCAATCGGCGGGATCGTGGAGATCGCTCCGCTGTTCTGGATCGACAACACGATCGAGAAAGTCGACGGGATGCGGCCTTACACTCCGCTCGAACTGGCCGGTCGCGACATCTATATCCGCGAGGGTTGCTATAATTGCCACAGCCAGATGATCCGCCCGTTCCGCGACGAGGTGGAGCGCTATGGCCACTACAGCCTCGCCGCAGAGAGCATGTACGATCACCCGTTCCAGTGGGGATCGAAGCGCACCGGGCCAGACCTGGCGCGCGTCGGCAACCGCTATTCGGATGAATGGCATGTCCAGCACCTGACCGACCCGCGCAGCGTCGTGCCCGAAAGTATCATGCCCAAATACGGCTTCCTCGCCGACACGGACCTTGCGGTCGCCGATCCAAAAGCCAACCTGACCGCGATGCACATGGTCGGGGTACCTTACACCAAAGCCGATATCGACCGGGCCGCAGCCGATCTGGCGGCACAGGCCAATCCCGATGTCGACGCCGGCGACTTGCAGATCCGCTATCCCAAATCACAGATCCGCGATTTCGACGGCAATCCGCAGCGCCTGACCGAGATGGATGCGCTGGTCGCTTACCTGCAGATGCTCGGCACGCTGGTCGATGTGAACAGCGCCGCTGCACAAGAGAAGCTGGCGACGGAGAAGGGCCGGTGAACGACTACGAGACTTTGCGCCAGTTGGCCGACACCGTCGGGCTGACCGCGATGGCGGTGCTGTTCGTGGTGCTGTGCTTCTGGCCGTTCCGTCCGGGGTCGCGAAACCTCAACAACGAGGTCGCCAACTCCATTTTCGAGGATCAAGACGATGGCGAATAAGCGCATCGACCAGCCCACCGGCACTGAAACCGTCGGCCATGAATGGGACGGGATCGAAGAACTCGACACTCCGCTGCCGCGCTGGTGGTTGTGGACGTTCTACCTGTGCATCGCTTTTGCACTTGGTTACTCGGTGGTTTATCCGGCCTGGCCGATGCTGAACGGCGGCACGCAGGGGTTGTTCGGCTGGACCAGTCGGGGTCAGCTGGCCAAGGACATGAGCGTGGCCGATCAGGCACACACCACGATGCGCGAGCAACTCGCACGGATCCCGATCGAACGCCTGGCCGACAACAGCGCGCTGATGCAGCAAGCCATTGCCGGCGGACGCGCGGCGTTCCGCGTCAATTGCTCGCAGTGCCACGGTTCGGGCGCGGCGGGCAGCCAAACGCTCGGCTATCCCAACCTCAACGACGACGATTGGTTGTGGGGCGGGGACATCAAAACTATCGAAGTCACGTTGACGCACGGCATCCGCCAGCACGGTGACGACAAGACGCGGACCAGCGCGATGCCGCCGTTCGAAGGCGTGTTCAATCCCGTTCAGATCGCAGCGTTGTCGGCGCATGTCCTGTCGCTTAGCGGCAAGGCCAAGCCGAACCCCGAAGGCGCGGCCCTGTTCGCCCAGAACTGCATATCCTGCCATGGCATCAACGGTGAGGGCGGCCGCAACGTCGGCGCGCCGCGGCTCAGCGACGCGATCTGGCTTTACGGCGGAACCAGCGCCGATGTGCAGCGTCAGATTCAGCGTCCCCGGATGGGCGCGATGCCCGCCTGGGGCGGCCGGCTCGACCCGGGCACGATCAAGATGCTCGCAGCCTACGTCCATTCGCTGGGCGGCGGGGAAAACTTTGTGGAGATTGCCAAGGATCCGGCGGTGCCCGTGCATGTCCGACCCTGACAAACCCTCTGTAAGCGAGGCGACGGCGGTTAAGGCGGGATCGAGCGCCACCGCTGCGCCAGAAGCGGCGACCCAGAGGCACGCAGCGCACGAACCGAGCCGCATAGCTCTGCCCGGAAAGCTCTACGAATCGCGCAAGACCGTCCACAACAAGCGAATCGACGGACCGTTCCGCCGCTTCAAATGGCTGGTCATGGCGGTCACGCTAACGATCTATTACGTCACACCGTGGCTCCGCTGGGATCGCGGGCCTTATGCACCGAACCAGGCGGTGCTGATCGATCTGGCGCACCGCCGGTTCTACATGTTCAGCATCGAAATCTGGCCGCAGGAGTTCTACTTTGTCGCCGGGCTGCTGATCATGGCCGGGATCGGGCTGTTCCTGGTCACCAGCGCGGTCGGCCGGGCGTGGTGCGGCTATGCCTGCCCGCAGACGGTGTGGACCGACCTGTTCCAGCATGTCGACCGGTTCATCGACGGGGACCGCAATGCGCGGATACGGCTCGATGCCGCGCCGTGGCGAGCGGGCAAGGTGCTGCGGCGCGCGTTCAAGTGGACTATCTACCTCGTTATCGGGTTCTGGACCGGCGGGGCGTGGATCATGTACTTCGCCGATGCACCGACGCTGGTGCATGACTTCTGGCGCGGCGAGGCAGCGCCGGTAGCCTATATCACCGCCGCGATCCTCACGCTTGCCACGGTCACGCTGGGCGGCTTCATGCGCGAGCAGGTGTGCATCTACATGTGCCCGTGGCCGCGCATCCAGAGCGCGATGCTCGACGAGAAGAGCCTGCTGGTCACCTACAAGGACTGGCGCGGCGAACCGCGCGGCAGCCTCAAGAAAGCCGAGCGCGAGCCGGGCAAGATTGGGGACTGCATCGATTGCTTGCAGTGCGTGGCGGTCTGCCCGACCGGGATCGACATCCGCGAAGGACCGCAGATCGGCTGCATCACCTGCGCGCTGTGCATCGACGCCTGCGACAAAGTCATGGCCGAAATTGGCCGTCCGCGCGGGCTGATCGACTATGCCACGCTTGAGGATTGCCGCGCCGAAGCTGCCGGCATGCCGCCCAAGCCGGTGTGGAAGACGCTGCTCCACCCGCGCACAATCGCCTATTTCCTGATCTGGGGCAGCATCGGCGCAGCGATGTTGTTCGCGCTCGGCCACCGGGTCCGCACCACGCTGACTGTGGCGCCCGATCGCAACCCGCCGTTCATGCTGATGAGCGACGGTTCGGTCCGCAACGCCTACACGCTGCGACTACGCAATATGGAAAGCCGCCCGCGCAAGATGGAGATCGCACTCGAAGGCCTGCCCGGAGCGGCGATGTGGGACGAATCGATCGGCCGCGATCAGGCCGCGTCCAAGCAGGTGTTCGAGGTGCCAGCCGACCAGCTGCTGGCGGTGCGCGCCTATGTCGTTGCGCCTGCCGGGACAGCCACGAAGGAGTTCAAATTCCGCATTACTTCGCTCGACGAACAGCGCGAGAGCGATGAAGCCCGAACCAAGTTCACCGCACCCGGAGCGGACGCAGGAGACAACTGATGCAAAAGACCTTCACCGGCCGGCACATGACGGCAATCCTTGTCGTGTTCTTCGGCATCGTGATCGCGGTCAATTTCTCGGTCGCAGCCATTGCATTGCACAGCTTCAGCGGGGTCGTGGTCGAAAACTCCTATGTGGCAAGCCAGGACTTCAACCACTGGCTGAAGGACGCAAAAGCCGAGCAAGACCTTGGCTGGACTGCCAAGGTCAGCCGCGATCCCGCGGGTCGGCTGGTGGTCGAGACCGCAGGAATGCCGGCCTCGGCCAAGCTGACCGCGCTGCTGCGCCGGCCGCTCGGCAGGCCCGATGATCGCACCGAGGCGCTGAACCAGATAGGACCGAACCGCTTCGTCTCGAAGGAGATCGATGCCGGGCGGTGGATCGTGCGGATCGAGGCTGATGCGGGCGGGCAGCACTGGGCACAGGAAGTGCCGATCGGATGAACCTGGCCACCGCCCTTGATCCCGGTGCCGAAGCGCTGGTCGATACGCGGCTGACCGCGCCGGGAATCCGCTGTGCCGGGTGCATCGGCAAGATCGAGCGCGATCTCCCCAAATTCGCCGGTGTCGCCAGCGCGCGGGTCAACCTCTCGGCCAAGCGGGTGCTGGTACGCCACGCCGCCAGCGTCAGCGACAGCGATCTGGTCGAGGCGATGCGCGCAATCGGGTTTGAGGCGCAGGCGGTATCTGCCGGGCCGCTTAGCGCCGATGATGCCGAAACCAAGGCACTCCTCCGCGCGCTGGCGGTTGCCGGGTTCGGGATGATGAACATCATGCTGCTCTCGGTAAGCGTATGGTCGGGCGCGGGCGGGGCGACCCGTGAATTGTTCCACTGGCTCTCCGCAATTATTGCGGTTCCGGTGGTTGCCTATTCGGGCCAGCCGTTCTTCAAATCGGCGCTGCGGGCGCTGCGGCATGGCCGCACCAACATGGACGTGCCGATATCGATCGGGGTGACACTCGCGACCGGGCTGAGCCTGTTCGAAACCGTCACCTGGGGCGAGCAGGCTTATTTCGACGGCGCTGTAATGCTGCTGTTCTTCCTGCTCGCGGGGCGCGCGCTCGATGCAACTATGCGCGGGCGCACCCGGGCAGAGATCGGCGCGTTGCTCTCAAAGATGGGCCGCAGCGCCAGCGTGGTCCAGCCCGACGGGTCGGCCCACCGGGTCCCGGCCGATTTGCTCGAGCCGGGCATGCTGATGCTGGTCGCGGTGGGTGAGGCGCTGGCGGCGGACGGCGTGGTCGAGGCGGGGGCAGGGGCGATCGACAACGCCATGCTGACCGGCGAAAGTGCGCCAGAGGCCGTGGGGCCGGGCTGTCCGGTCCATGCCGGGGCGATCAACCTGCTCGGTCCGCTGCAGGTGCGGGTCACCGCCGCTGCCGGGGACACCGCGATCGCGCATATCGCGCAGCTGATGGACGAGGCCGGCCAGTCGCGCAGTCGCTACGTGCGGATCGCCGACCGCGTATCGCGGCTCTATGCGCCGGTGGTGCACACTCTGGCTGCGCTGGCCTTCACCGGATGGATGATCGCCGGGGCAGGCTGGCACCAGTCGCTGGTAATTGCGATCGCGGTATTGATCATCACCTGTCCCTGCGCGATGGGCCTGGCCGTTCCAGCGGCGCAGGTCGTGGCAGCCGGGGCGCTGGGCCGGCGCGGCTTGCTGGTCAAGGACGGCGGCGCGCTCGAACGGCTGAGCGAGGTCGATGTTGCGCTGTTCGACAAGACCGGCACGCTGACCCTGGGCGAGCCGCGCCCGGACCTCGCTGGCCTGACCGATGCGGCCAAGGCCGTGGCATTGGCACTGGCACAAGTCAGCCGCCACCCGCTCAGCCGGGGCTTGACCGCCGGACTGCTCGCCCAGGGGATCGTTCCTGCTGCGGTAACCGAAATTGCCGAGGTTGCGGGCAGCGGGATCACCGGCATGTTCGACGGCAAGCCGGTGGCGCTGACGTCAGCTCCGGCGGGCGGTAGCCGACTTGCCTGCGAACTGGCGATTGGCGGCAAGCGCACCATGATCGAATTCCGCGACGAATTGCGCCCCGATGTGCTCGAGACGCTGGCCCAACTCAAAGCCATGGGGATCGAAAGCCAGATCGTTTCGGGCGACCGCGCGGAAGCAGTCGCCTCCATCGCCGCGCGGCTCGGCATTCCGGGCAGCGGCGGGATCTCGCCGCAGGCCAAGCTGGCCTTGCTCGAAGACCTCAAGGCCCAAGGCAAACGCCCGCTGATGGTCGGTGACGGGCTCAACGATGGCCCCGCGCTGGCCGCTGCGCACGCCTCGATCGCGCCCGGATCGGCCAGCGACCTCAGCCAGCAAGCCGCCGATGCGGTCAGCGTGGGCGAGCGGCTGCTGCCGGTCGCGCTGGCGGTACGGGCGGCGCGGCGGACGATGCAGATCGTGCGGCAGAACTTCGGGATTGCGGTGCTGTATAACCTGTGCGCGGTGCCGCTTGCGGTGCTGGGCCTGGTCACCCCGCTGATCGCGGCAATCGCGATGTCGGCCAGTTCGCTGATCGTGATCGGCAACTCGCTGCGGCTGGCGCGGGCAGCGCGATGAGCGGGCTCACCTATCTGATCCCGATCGCACTGGGCATGGGCTTGATCGGCCTCGCGGCGTTCTTCTGGGCAATGCGCACCGGCCAGTACGAAGATATGGAGGGCGCGGCCAACCGCATCCTGATCGACGATGAGGATGAGCTATGAGGCTGGCGACGCTCGGGATTGTCGCGCTGGTCCCGCTGATGCTCGGGACCAGCCCTGCGGGCGCGCACTCTGACCGCGATCTGATTTCGCCGCTGTGCGGGGGCGGGGCGGTGGTGATCCATCTGGGCGGCGGTGCGCCCGCGCCAGCCCAGCCATGCCCGATCAAGGGTTGCCACGCCGGCTGCACCCGCCGCTTTTTTGACGCAGCGCAATGACGGCGTGACGCCAGGCTGCCAGGCAAGCAGCATGTGGCCCTATTACCCCGAACTGCTGGCGACCCCGGTCCCGCGCTATACCAGTTACCCGACTGCAGCCGAGTTCGGTCCGCTCGAACCGGGGCTCTATGCGCAGGCGCTCGAAGATGCGGCCGGCGACGTCTCGCTTTATGTCCACATCCCGTTTTGCGAGAAGATCTGCTTCTACTGCGGCTGCAACACCGCCGCAGCAGGCCGCCGCCAGCGGCTCGAATCGTACCTCGATGCGCTCCATCAGGAGATCGAGCTGGTCGCGGCGCGGCTGCCGCGCGGCACCAGGGTTCGGCGGGTGGCATTCGGCGGGGGTAGTCCGAATGCGCTGAGCCCGGTCGATTTCGTCCGGCTGGTCGACAGCTTGTTCGTCGCCTTTGCGCTGGCCGATCCGGTCATCTCGATCGAACTCGATCCGCGCTCGCTCACCGCCGAGTGGACGAAAACAATTGGCGCGATCGGGATCGAGCGCGCCAGCATGGGGGTCCAGACCTTTGCCGCGCATTGCCAGCAAGCGATCGGGCGGGTGCAGGGCGAGGACGAGATCGTCCGCAGCGTTGATTGGCTGCGCGGCGCCGGGGTGACCTCGCTCAACTTCGACCTGATGTACGGCCTGCCCGGCCAGACGCTGCACGATTTGGAAGACAGCCTGCAGCGCACCCGCGTGCTCGGTGCGGACCGGATCGCACTGTTCGGCTATGCCCACGTGCCGCACCTGGTGCCGCGCCAGAGAGCCATCCCCGAAGACAACCTCCCCGGCCAGCAGGAACGCTTCGAAATGGCCGAGCGCGGCTATTTCTACCTCGCCACGCATGGTTACACTCCCGTCGGATTCGATCATTTTGCGAAGCCCGGCGATCCGCTCGCCTCGGCTGCGCTGGGCGGCAAAGTGCACCGCAATTTCCAGGGCTTCACCGACGATGCCTCGCAGGCATTGATCGGACTGGGTGCCTCGGCCATCAGCAGCTTCCCGCAATTGCTCGCGCAGAACGTCAAGGAAGCGGGGCCATACCGGATGATGGTGTCGGGCGGGCTGCTCCCGGCCAACCGCGGGATCGAGCGTAGCGCCGAAGACCGCTATCGCGGCGCGGTGATCGAGCGGCTGCTGTGCGAAGGCTCGGCCCGGGTCGGCGCTCGGCTGCTCCATCAGGTGCGCGGGGCACTCACCCCGTTCGTCGAACGCGATCTCGTATCCATCACTGACGACCGCGTCACAATCGACCCGCTAGGCCTGCCTTACGCGCGCACAATCGCCGCGCTGTTCGATCCCCATCGCCAGCAATCTGCGCGGCGGTTCAGCTCGGCGGTTTAAGGCTTTCGTGCTGTTCAAGTTGGGAAGGATATGGTGGACGCACTAGGGCTCGAACCTAGGACCCGCTGATTAAGAGTCAGCTGCTCTACCAACTGAGCTATGCGTCCATTCCAGCGTATCGCGGGAACCACGATTCGGCGGGGAGCGCTCCCTATAGCCATTGTTTCGGGCGATGGAAGAGGTTTTCTCCACCTCGCAGTTCCGGCCTCTAGCCGCCCAGCGAGCGGCCGGTTTTGCTCCACCGGTCGACTGCCATGATCGTGCCGATGCAGATCATGTTGGTCATCATCGACGAGCCGCCGTGGCTGATCCACGGCAGCGGAATGCCGACCACCGGGGCGAGGCCCATGACCATCATCATGTTGATCGCCATGTAGAAAAAGATCGTAAAGGTCATCCCCGCAGCGAGCAGGCTGGAGAACCGGTCGGGCGCGCGGCGCGATACGCCCATGCCCCAGCGCAGCACCCACAGGAACACCGCGAGCACGAACAGTCCGCCGAGGATCCCCCATTCTTCGGCCATGGTGGCAAAGGCAAAGTCGGTCTGCGCTTCGGGCAGGTATTCGAGGTGGCTTTGGCTGCCATTGCCAAAGCCCTTGCCCCACAACCCGCCCGAGCCGATCGCGATCTTCGACTGGGTGATGTGATAGCCCTTGCCGAGCGGGTCGCTCTCGGGATCGAGGAAGATGGTTACGCGGGCTTGCTGGTACGGCTTGAGCAGCAGCTTGAACGCTATCGGCACGGCAATCGCTCCGGCGGTACCAACCCCGACGAACCACGACAGCGGCAGGCCAGCAAGGAAGATCACCACCGCCGCGCCGATCGTGATGGCGAGGCCCGTGCCCAGATCGGGCTGGGCCATGACCAGCAGCGCCGGCACGCCAACCAGCGCGCCCGCCGGGATCAGCGCGCGCCAGCTCTTGGTCATCGCCGGGGGCAGGCCGTCATAGAACTTGGCGAGCGCGAGCACGATCCCGGGCTTCATCAGTTCGCTCGGTTGCAGCTGCATGAACCCCAGGTTGAGCCAACGCTGGCTGCCGCCGCTGACCTTGCCGAGCACTTCGACCAGCACCAGCAACACCACCAGCGTGCCAAAGATCGGGAAGGCGACCTGCTTGAAGAAATCGCGCGGGAAACGCGAGATGACGAAGGCCATCAGCAGGAACACCACAAAGTGGATCTCGTGGAGCAAGGCCCACGGCTGCAGGTGGCCGCCGGCAGCCGAATAGAGCACGACCGAGCCGAAGGTGTTGAGCAGGAACAGCGGGACGAGCACGTGCCACGGCTCGCGTGAGATCGCTTCGGGGATGATCTGGCGGCTCATTGCGGGGTGGCCGTCGGCGTGGGTGCTGTGCTGGTCACCGGGGCGGGCTCAGGCGTCAGCGGTGCTGCACTGTTTGCAGGTTCTTCGGGCCGGGTGGTCAGCGTGTTGTCCGGGCTGGCGACGGCCGGTTCGGAGCTTTCAGCGCTGCTGATCGCCTTGGGCACCGCCTCGTCGTCGCCGACCCTGGGTGCAGAGGTGCCGTACTGCGCCGAATAAGCCCGGTACCTGGTCGCCATCCGCTCGCTCGGGGTGCCGCCCCACGCTTGCTCGAGCGCGGTCAGGCTGGCCATCGCCTTCGCCGGATCGAACAGGAAGGTCATCACGTCCTTGGCAATCGGCGCTGCGGCGCGCGCGCCGAAGGTGCCGTGCTCGACCACCACCGACATCGCGTAGCGCGGCGCGTCGGTCGGTGCGTAGCAGACGAACAGCGAGTGATCGCGCGACTTCCACGAGCCGCCACCGCCGCGCGCGGTCAAAGCCCGAACCTGCGCGGTGCCGGTCTTGCCGGCCATCTGGATCCCGGGCAGGTCGAGCTTGCTGCCGACCCCGGTGCCCGATCCGTTGACCACGCGGAACATGCCTTCATGCGCCACCGCAAGCTGTTCGGGAGTGAACGGCAGGGCGGGGCCGGCCGCCTTCTCCTGCCCGAAGATCAGCGAGGGCAGCAGGTTGCGGCCCGAGGCAATGCGCGAGGTCATCACCGCCAGTTGCAGCGGTGAGACCGAGACGTAACCCTGCCCGATCGAGGCATTGAGCGAATCCGCGGTGGTCCACTCCTGATGGTAACGCCGCATCTTCCACGCGGCATCGGGAACGGTGCCATAGCGCTGCGCCGACCCGGGTAGCTCGAACTGCTGGCCCAGCCCGAGCAGTTTGGCCGCGGGCGCGATCGCATCGTAGCCGACGCGGTGCGCCATGGTCCAGAAATAGGTGTTGCAGCTGTGCTCGATCGCCGAGCGCATATCCATCAATCCATGCACGGCATCGCAGCGAAAATAGCGGTTGCCGAGCTGGTAGCCGCCCGGGCAGTTGACCCGCTCGCTCGGGTCGACGCCGTGTTGCTGCAGCGCCAGGCTGGCCATCGGCTTCATCGTCGAACCCGGCGGATAGAGCCCGCGCAGCGCCTTGTTGAGCAGCGGGATGTGGTCGTCCTCGTTGAGCATCTTCCACTGCAGCCGCCCGATCCCGCCGGCAAAGGCGTTGGGATCGAACGACGGCATCGAAACCAGCGCGAGGACGCCGCCGGTGATGCAGTCGATCACCACCACGGCCGCGGATTCGAGGCCGATGCGCCGCGCCGCGAAATCCTGCAGCGGGGCATCGATGGTCAGCCTGATCGACTGGCCCGGAACGTCGTCGCGCTTTTCGAGGTCGCGCACGAATTTCCCGCTCGCGGTCACCTCGACCCGCTGCGCTCCGGGCACACCGCGCAGTTGCTGCTCGAACTGCTTTTCCAGCCCGTCCTTGCCGATCTTGAAGCCGGGGGTGACCAGCAGCGGATTGTGCTCGGTCTCGTAATCCTTGGCCGAGGCCGGACCGACGAAACCGGTCAGGTGGCCGACCGAAGGTCCGGTCGGGTACCACCGGGCAAAGCCCTGCTGGGCGATCACCCCGGGCATGTCGGGTAGTCGGACCAGAACCCTGTCATACTGACTTGGATCAAGGCCTGAGATGACTTCAATCGGCTGATACCCGTGCGCCTTGTCGAGCTTGTCCTGCAGGTCCTGCAGCTGCACCGGGTTGAAGCCGAGCAAGCGGGCGAGTTCCGCCACAGTGGCGTCGCTATCGACCAGCCGTTCCTTGATGATATCGATCCGGAATTCGATCCGGTTGCTGGCGAGCTGCGCGTTGTGGCGATCGAGGATCGCCCCGCGCCGCGGCGGGATCAGCGTCAGGTTGACCCGGTTGCTTTCGGCCAGCGTTTCGTACTTGGCGTTCTGGACCAGCCCGATCCAGCCCATCCGCGCCGCGAGCAAGACGCCAAGGCCTGTCTGCAAACCGCCAATCAGGACCGAGCGACGCTCGAAACTGTTGCTCAGCGTGCCCGAACTGGTGAGCTGCGACTTGCCGAACACCCTAGATGCTCCGGATCGGAATCAGCCGGAACTTGTCGGCAAGGCCCACCAGCCTGGCGGTGATCGGGTAAGCGAGGATCGCCACCGCCAGTTGCGGCAGCAGCACCATCGCGCCGGCCGCGCTGCCGGCGAGGTTGGCGAACTGCAGGGCGAGGAACAGGTAGGCAGCGATAAAGGCGCTCGCGACCAGCCAGTTGAGCAGAAATCCGCGCCACGGGAAGCCGTGTTCGAGAAAATCGAGCGCAAGCATCGTCAGCGACCATAGCACCACCGCAGAGCCGATTGGCTGCCCGCTGAACAGGTCGTCGAACATGCCCAGCGGCCAGCCCGCCCAGACCGGGAACAGCCCGGGGCGCAGCTGCTGCCAGCCGACCAGCAGCAGGAACCCGAACGGCGGCAGCACCGGCGCGGAGGCGATCACCGGCCAGCTGGGCGAGAGGCTGCCGAGCATGACCAGCAGCCATGGCGTTGCAAAAGCCAGCACCGGGGAAGCCGTGCGGTTGATCCGCGGCTTGCCAAACTGGCGCAAGGCGGAGGGCAGCGGCGGCGGCACTATCGTTTCCCGGCGGTTGAAGGGCGAGCAGTGGGCCCGGCCGGCTCGGCGATCTCTTCGAACAGCGGTTCGACCGCGACGAATTCGGTCTGGCCGGGATCGCTCAGCGGCCGTGCGATGGCGCCATCGGGGGTGAGCGAGACTACCACCGCCACCGCTTCGCCCGGCCGGTAGATACCGCCCGAGCCCGAGGTAACGATCGCATCGCCAGCCCTGAGCGTATTAAGCCCGGTAGTGCTCAGGCGGATTTGCACGGTGCCATTGCCAAGGCCGTTGGCATAGCCCTGGATCCCGTCGCTGGCGCGGCGCACCGGGATCGAACTGTCGGTATCGGTGACCAGCAACAGCCGCGCGCTGCTCGCACCAACCTCGATCACCCGGCCCACCACGCCGAGCGGGGAGCGCACCGCCATGCCGGTCCGCACGCCCTGGCTGGTGCCCGCGCCGATCGTGGCAAAGCGGCGCGTCGAAGACGAAGTCGAGCCGATCATGCGGGTGACGATCACCGGGCGCTGGTCGCCTTGGGTCAGCCCCAGCATCGCTTTGAGCCGGGCGTTCTCTTCGATCAGCGCGGCTTGTTCGGCCAGCCTGACCCGGCTTTCGGCAACCTCGTGTTCAAGCCGCGCGACGCGTGCGCCCGAGGTGAAGTAGCCCGCCAACACTTGCCACAGGCTTTGGCTGCCGGTGCGCGCGCCCGCAGCCACTTTTGCCGCCGGCGCGGTGCTGTCGGCAGCCACCGTGCGCAGTCCAGAAAAAGCCCCGGCGTTGCCGGTCGAGACGACCAGCAGGATTACGCCCACCACCAGCCCGGCGACCGCGGCGATATAACCGAAGAAATTGCCATACTGCGCCCGGCGGGAAAACCCCGGGCGGCGATTGCTCGGCGCCGCCATCGGGGGTTATTCCTGAGCGAGGGCGGGGCGCGTCATCCGTCCTGAACTCAGGCCGTCATCAGCACGCCGCGGAACATCGGCTCTTCCATCGCGCGGCCAGTGCCCAGCGCAACGCAGGATAGCGGATCTTCGGCAACGCTCACCGGCAGTCCGGTTTCTTCACGGAGGTATTCGTCGAGCCCCTTGATCAGCGCGCCGCCGCCGGTCAGGACAATGCCCTGGTCAACGATATCGGCAGCCAGTTCGGGGGCGGTATTTTCCAGTGCAATGCGTACGCCTTCGATGATCTGGCCGATCGGTTCGCTCAGCGCCTCGGCGAGGTTGGCCTGGGTGATGGTGATTTCCTTGGGCACCCCGTTGACCAGATCGCGGCCCTTGATCTGGATCGATTCACCCACACCGTCGGCCGGCATCATGGCAACGCCGTAGTCCTTCTTGATCCGCTCTGCCGTGGCTTCGCCGATCAGCAGGTTGTGATGGCGGCGCACGTAAGAGACGATGGCTTCGTCCATCTTGTCCCCGCCGACGCGAACCGAGGTGGTGTAAGCAAGGCCGCGCAGCGACAGCACCGCGACTTCGGTGGTACCCCCGCCGATATCGACCACCATCGAGCCGACCGGCTCGGTCACCGGCATATCGGCGCCGATCGCGGCTGCCATCGGTTCAAGGATCAAATAGACTTGGCTGGCCCCGGCGTTCGACGCCGCATCGCGGATTGCGCGGCGTTCGACCGAGGTCGAGCCCGATGGCACGCAGATCACGATTTCGGGATAGCGGAAGAACGAGCGCTTGCCGCCGTGGACTTTGCGGATGAAATACTTGATCATTTCTTCGGCGACTTCGATGTCGGCGATGACGCCGTCGCGCAGCGGGCGGATCGCTTCGATGCTGTCCGGGGTCTTGCCCATCATCATCTTGGCATCGTCGCCCACGGCCTTGACCCGCTTGACCCCGTTGATCGTTTCGATGGCCACCACCGAGGGTTCATTCAGCACGATTCCGCGGTCCTGAACGTAGACCAGCGTGTTAGCCGTCCCAAGGTCAATCGCCATGTTCTGGGAACCGAATTTCAAGAATCGCGAAAGGAACGAAGCCATTAAAAATTCCGTATGTTTACCTGCACTTACCGCAGCTACTGCGGCAGCGACGGGCCTGCGTTTTGGCATGGGAGCCGACCCATTAGCGCAGCGGCTGTTGAAAGGCCAAAAAATTGTGTCGCTTTGCCGGATTTGAAGCGCTGCCCGTCTCGAATTTCCAGCACTTCACCGCTAGGGTAACGGCGTGCCGATAATCCGCCGCCTGCCCGACGCATTGGTCAACCGCATCGCCGCCGGCGAAGTGGTCGAACGCCCGGCCTCGGCACTCAAGGAACTGGTCGAAAACGCGCTCGACGCCGGTGCCCGGAATGTCGCCATACGGTTGAGCGCGGGCGGGCTCGACGGAATCGAAGTGACCGACGACGGGTGCGGGATGGCCCCCGCCGAGATCGCGTTGGCACTCGAACGCCATGCGACCTCGAAGCTGCCCGACGATGCGATCGAACTGGTCACTACGCTGGGCTTCCGCGGTGAGGCATTGCCGTCGATTGCCAGCGTGGCGCGGCTGACGATCGAGAGCCGGGTGCCGGGCTCGGACGAAGGCTGGCGCATGGTGGTCGATCACGGTGCGTTGGTCGAGCAAGGCCCCGCCGCGCTGCCGCCGGGCACCCGAATCCGGGTCGAGGACCTGTTCGGCAAGGTTCCGGCGCGGCGCAAGTTCCTGCGTTCGGCGCGGAGCGAGTATGCCGCTTGCCTCGATGTGGTGCGGCGTCTGGCGATGGCGCGCAGCGCGGTCGGGTTCGTGCTCGAGCACGAGGGGCGGCAGATCCTGCGGCTGCAAGGCGGCGATACGTTGCCTGCCCGCGTCGCGCAGATCGTCGCGCGTGAACTGGCGAGCGACGGGGTATTGATCGACCTGCAACGCGGCGCGGCGCGGCTCACGGGTGTGGCGGGACTGCCGACGTACAATCGCGGCATCGCCGATCACCAGTACCTGTTCGTCAACGGCCGCCCGGTGAAAGACCGGCTGCTGATCGGCGCGGTGCGCGGGGCCTATGCCGATATGCTCGCGCGTGACCGGCACGCGGTACTGGCGCTGTTCCTCGATCTTCCGCCCGAGGAGGTCGACGTCAACGTCCACCCCGCCAAAACCGAAGTGCGGTTCCGCGATCCGGCCTTCGTGCGCGGGTTCATCGTTTCGGGGCTGCGCCATTCGCTCGAGGCCGAAGGCCAGCGGAGTGCGCAGGCACCCGCTGCTCCCGCAATGGGCAATTGGCAGAGCGAGCCGATTGCCCCACCAACTTCCGGTCCGGCCCCCGCGCTCGCCTCGCTGTTCGCGCGTGAGTACGGCGCATCGGGGGTGCGTGATGCACCGCGACCGTGGCGTTCGTTCGAGGGCGATATACTCGCCCCGGCTGCCCGTGCCGAAGTGGCCGAGGAAGCACCGACACCGGGGCACCCGCTCGGAGTGGCGCGTGGGCAAGTGGCGCTGACGTATATTGTCGCCGAAGCAGAAGATGGTCTGGTGATCGTCGACCAGCACGCCGCGCACGAACGGCTCGTGCTCGAACGGCTCAAGGCCGCGGGCGCGCAAGGCAAGATGGCGACGAGCCAGGCCTTGCTGATCCCCGAAGTGGTCGAGCTCGACGAACCCGATTGCGACCGGCTTGAAGGAGCAAGCGAGGCATTCGCCGCGCTGGGCCTGGTGATCGAGCGCTTCGGCCCCGGCGCAATGCTGGTCCGCGCGGTCCCGGCGTTGCTCGCCAAGGGCAGCGTCCAGGCGCTGCTGCGCGACCTCGCCGACGATCTTGCAGCCAATGGCGCGGCGCTGCTCTTGGGCGAGCGGCTCGATCTCGTGCTGGCGACAATGGCCTGCCATGGGAGCGTTCGGGCCGGTCGTGCGTTATCGGTAGCAGAGATGAACGCTTTGCTGCGCGAGATGGAAGTCACCCCGCGTTCGGGCCAGTGCAATCACGGCCGCCCGACCTGGGTCAAACTGGCGCACGGCGATATCGAGAAGCTGTTCGGGAGACGATGATGTTGCGCCTGTTTGGTCTGGCCGCTGTGGTGTTAGTGAGCGGCTGCGGTCCAACGGCACCCTCTGAAGAGCAGAAGCGCAAAGACGCCGCCGATGTCGCCGCGGTCGAGGCGATGCAGAAGGTGGCGCCGCCGATCAAGCCGATCGCGCTGCAGCCGATTACCCTCGCCGAAATCGAGGCCAAGAACCTGAGCGGGGCGGGGTGCAGTTTCAGCACGACCTCACCCGCTCAGCCGCTGGTGCTCGCGCTGGTCGGGCGCGCCTTGATCAAGCTCGATGACCACATCGATATGCTGGTGTCGGACAATGGCGGGACCAAGCTCGAAGCCGGGGCGTGGGAGCATTACATGGGCAAGGAATACACCCTGACGCTCAAGCGCGTGCCGGGCGAGGGCAAAGCGGCGGCGGTGAAGAGCACGCAATATGCCGGTGAACTGGTGGTCCGCGATGCGTGGGACCGGGTCGTCTACTCCACGCAAGGCAGCCTTAACTGCGGCGCCTGATCAAGCCGATTGATTTCATGGTCGCGACCATCAGGTTGTCCTGATTGAACACCTTCACTTCGGAACGGAAGCTGCCCATTTCGGGACGCGAACGGCTTGGGGTCTTGTCGATCAACGTAGTTTCGACCCGCAGTGTGTCGCCGGGATAGACCGGCTTCAACCAGCGCAGCTCATCGAACCCGGGTGAGCCGAGCCCGGCCTGTCGGCGCTCGGTGATGTTGTCGATCATCATCCGCATGACCATCGCACAGGTATGCCAGCCGCTCGCGGAGATGCGCCCGAAATGGGTCTGCGCCGCAGCCTCGTCGGACAAGTGGAACGGCTGCGGATCATACTTGCTGGCAAACTCGATCACTTCCTCGCGGGTGACTTCGTACTGCCCGAACGAAGCGGTGGTGCCGGGTTCGAGGTCTTCGAAATACATCAGGCCGTCGCTCATCTCAGTGCCCCAGGCTCACCCGCCTAAACATTGAACTTGAAGTGCAGCACGTCGCCATCGGCGATGACGTATTCCTTGCCCTCTTGCCGCAATTTGCCCGCGTCCTTGGCCCCGCCTTCGCCGCCCAGCGATATATAATCGTCGTAGGCAATCGTTTCGGCGCGGATGAAGCCGCGTTGCATGTCGGAGTGGATTTCGCCCGCCGCATCGGGGGCCTTCGCGCCGGCATGCACCGTCCAGGCGCGCGCTTCTTTGGGGCCGACGGTAAAGAAGGTCAGCAGGTGAAGCAGATCGTAGCCCGAGCGGATGATCCGCGCGAGCCCGGTTTCGTGCAGGCCCATCTCCTCAAGGAAGACCATGCGGTCGTCCATTTCCATCGTGACCAGCTCGCTCTCAATCGCGGCCGAGACGATTACCGCGTTGGCGCCTTCGGCCTTGGCCTTGGCGAAGACCTTTTCGCTGAAGGCATTGCCGCCCGCCGCGCTGTCTTCCTCGACGTTGCAGACGTAGAGCACCGGCTTGGCGGTGAGCAGTTGCGCGGAGTTGAACACCTGCAGTTCTTCGGGGTCGCTCGGCCTTGCGAGCCGGGCGGGCTTGCCTTCGCGCAACAGTTCGAGCGCGGGGAGCAGAACTGCGGCCAGCAGTTTGGCGTCCTTGTCGCCCTGCGCGGCCTTCTTTTGCGCGGCGGGGACGCGCTTTTCAAGGCTCTCAAGGTCGGACAGCATCAGCTCGGTTTCGACCGTGTCAGCATCGGACACCGGGTCGATCTTGTTGTCGACGTGCTGGATGTCGTCATTCTCAAAGCAGCGCAGCACGTGGATGATGGCGTCAACCTCGCGGATGTTGCCGAGGAACTGATTGCCGAGACCCTCGCCCTTGCTCGCCCCGCGCACGAGGCCCGCGATATCGACAAAGCCGAGCTGGGTCGGGATGATCTTCTGGCTTCCGGCGATTGCGGCCAGCTTGTCCAGCCGCGGGTCGGGAACGCCGACCTGCCCGACATTGGGCTCGATCGTGCAGAACGGATAATTCGCCGCCTGCGCCGCCTGCGTCTCGGTCAAGGCATTGAACAAGGTGGACTTGCCGACATTGGGCAGCCCGACGATACCGCATTTGA
>JARXKR010000005.1:28784-30928 GCA_030271565.1 Pseudomonadota bacterium | reverse complement strand
ACAAGATGCCGCTGTTCGTGTGGTCGGTGCTGGTCACCGCCTTCCTGCTGCTGCTGGCGCTGCCGGTGCTGGCCGCGGCGATCACCATGCTGATCACCGACCGCAACTTCCACACCACCTTCTTCGATTACAAGGGCGGCGGCGATCCGGTGCTGTTCCAGCACCTGTTCTGGTTCTTCGGCCACCCCGAAGTCTACATCATGATCCTGCCGGGCTTCGGCATCGTCAGCCAGATCATCTCGACCTTCTCGAACAAGCCGGTGTTCGGCTACCTCGGCATGGCCTACGCGATGGTCGCGATCGGCGTGGTCGGGTTCGTCGTGTGGGCGCACCACATGTACACGACGGGCATGAGCCTCGACACCAAGATGTATTTCACGCTCGCCACCATGGTGATCGCGGTGCCGACCGGCATCAAGATCTTCAGCTGGATTGCAACGATGTGGGGCGGCTCGATTGAGTTCAAGAGCCCGATGGTCTGGGCGATCGGGTTCATCTTCCTGTTCACCGTCGGCGGCGTCACCGGGGTCTACCTCGCCAATGGCGGGATCGACGATGTGGTGCAGGACACCTACTTCGTGGTCGCCCACTTCCACTATGTGCTCTCGCTGGGCGCGGTGACCTGCCTGTTTGCCGGGTTCTACTACTGGTTCCCCAAGATGTGCGGCAAGATGCACTCCGAATTCCTCGCCCACCTGCACTTCTGGGTGTTCTTCGTCGGCGTGAACCTGATCTTCTTCCCGCAGCACTTCCTCGGCTATCAGGGCATGCCGCGCCGTTATCCGGACTATGCCCCGGCGTTCGAGTACTGGAACACCGTCTCGTCCTACGGCTATCTGGTGATGGCGAGCTCGATGGTGATCTTCTTCGTCAACGTGTTCTACACGCTCGCCGCGGGCAAGCCGGCCGGGGACAACTACTGGGGCGAAGGCGCAACCACGCTCGAATGGACCCTGTCGAGCCCGCCGCCGTTCCACCAGTTCGAGACGCTGCCGGTGATCGAGGATACGCCGCATCATTGATTTGCCAGCGGCAATGGTGAAATGACAAAAGTCCCGGTCCCAGCGGCCGGGACTTTTCATTTATGGAGCATGCCCGATGCCTGACCAGCCTTCGATTTTCATCACTGGCGCGGCCTCAGGAATCGGCCGTGCGGCGGCTATGCTGTTCGCGGAGCGTGGCTGGCTGGTTGGCGCGGCTGACCGCGACGAAGCAGGGCTCGCGGCATTGGCGGGTCAGTCAGACGCTATCGTCACGCTCACACTCGACGTGGCGAACCGCGATGCCGTGATCGGGGCCTTCGCGACCTTCGGCGAGCATACCGGCGGCAAGCTCGATTGCCTGCTCAGCAACGCCGGAATCGACGCCAAGGGGCCCTTCGGCGACATGGCGTGGGACCGGGTGCGACA
This sequence comes from Pseudomonadota bacterium, assembly GCA_030271565.1. Lineage (GTDB taxonomy): Bacteria > Pseudomonadota > Alphaproteobacteria > Sphingomonadales > Sphingomonadaceae > Novosphingobium. The sequence continues at coordinate 29,519 of JARXKR010000005.1, read as the reverse complement.
ACTGGTCGAAGTTAACCTGCTCGGCGCGATGAGCGTCATTCACGCCGCGCTGCCATTGCTGCGCGCTACGCCCAACTCGTTGTGCTTGTCGACGGCATCGGCCTCGGCGATCTTCGGGGTCGGCGGGATGGCGGTCTATTCTGCGACCAAGCATGGCGTGCGCGGCTTGACTGAGGCACTTTCGGTCGAACTGGCGGGAAGCGGCGTGCGTGCGGCTGATCTGCTACCAGGCATCGTCGACACCGGCATGCTTTCCGCGGCCGACAAGGCGGCATTGCCGACGGAGGGCATGTGGCGGGTGATGCCAGCCGAGGCGGTGGCGCAGGCGGCGTGGGAGGCCTATCACGGCGATGCGCTGCACTGGTTTATTCCGCCCGAACTGGCCGAGCTTGATCGCCAGTCGACCGCTGCACCCGAAGCCGTCCGCGATGCGCTGGTCGCGGGCAAGATGATATAGCTGCGAAGACAAGGGACCGCGAAATGCCCGAATTCCGGATGATCGACGTCGGCGAAGTGACTTTGCGCTGCGCCATCGAAGGGCGCGGGCCGCTGGTGATCCTGGTCCATGGCTTTCCTGAAAGCTGGTATTCATGGCGGCATCAATTGAAGCCGATTGCCGATGCCGGGTTCACCGCCTGCGCCATCGACGTGCGCGGTTATGGCGGCTCGGACAAGCCGTCAGATATTGCCGACTACGCGATGGAACGGATCGTCGGCGATCTGGTCGGCCTGCGC
>JARXKR010000005.1:17453-28684 GCA_030271565.1 Pseudomonadota bacterium | reverse complement strand
AGATATTGCCGACTACGCGATGGAACGGATCGTCGGCGATCTGGTCGGCCTGCGCAATGCGCTATCGCCGGATGAGCAAGCGATCCTGATCGGGCACGATTGGGGCGCGCCGATCGTGTGGAATTCGGCGTTCACGCACCCGCAGCACTTCCGCGCGGTGGCCGGTCTGTCGGTGCCGTTTAGCGGTGCGCCGCAGCGCCCGTTCACCGAGGTGTTCCGCGAGCATTTCACCTCGCAAGGGCGGTTCTTTTACCAGGAATACTTCCAGGAGCCGGGCGTGGCCGAGGCCGAAGCCGAGGCGGACCCGCGCGATTTCGTGCAGCGGATGATGTATTCGATCTCGGGCGATGTGCCGGTCGGTGATTACTGGTCAAAGCCGCTCGGCGCGAAATTTCTCGATGGGCTGCCCGATCCCCTGCCGGTTCCGTGGCTGAGCGAAGCTGACCTCGACTACTACGAAGCCGAATTCAAAGCATCGGGCTTTGCCGGGCCGCTGGGCCGCTACCGCAACCACGAAGCCGATTTCGAGTGGCTGCGGCAGTGGCAGGGCAAGCGGATCGAGCAGCCGTGCCTGTTCATCGGCGGCACCCGTGACCCCGCAACCACGTTATTTGGCGCGGTCGAGGATCCCGTGGCGATGATGCGGCTGTTTGCACCACGCGTCGAAGGCCATGTCCTGCGCGGGGTCGGCCACTGGACCCAGCAGGAACGCCCCGAAGAAGTGAACACGCTGCTGATCGATTGGTTGGAGCGACTGTAACTGCTTAGCCCCTTCCTCTTCAGAGGAAGGGGTTTGGGGATGGTGGCGCAGCGCGAGCTGCGCTCGCGAAGCGACTTTGCGTCGCTTGCACCACCCCCCTCCCCCTCCTCTAAAGAGGAGGGGGAAATCTGACTTTCACCTTTGACGCGTCCCGCCTATAGGCCAGCCAGCCATGAGCACCGCTCCCGTCCAACCGATTCCCTTGCCCGCCGACTGGCGCGATTTCTGGTCGTTGACCAAACCGCGGGTGATGAGCCTGGTGATCTTCACCGGGCTGTGCGGATTGCTGGCCGCGCCGGTCTCGATCAACCCGGTAATCGGCTTCTCGGCAATCTTGTGCATTGCAATCGGGGCTGGCGGAGCGGCCGCGCTCAATATGTGGTGGGAAGCCGATCTTGATGCCAAGATGAAGCGCACCGCAAACCGCGCGATCCCTGCAGGACGGATGGAACCACGGGCTGCGCGCGATTTCGGGATCGCGCTATCGGTCGGCTCGGTGCTGGTGATGGGGCTGGCCGTCGGCCTGCTCGCCGCCGCCATTCTTGCCATTTCAATAGTTTATTACGCTGTCATCTACACCATCTGGCTCAAGCCGCGCACCCCGCAGAACATCGTGATCGGCGGCGGGGCGGGGGCGTTCCCGCCGATGATCGGGTGGATCGCCGCGACCGGGGACATCACGCTGATGCCGGTGCTGCTGTTCGCGATTATCTTTTTCTGGACCCCGCCGCATTTCTGGGCGCTCGCGCTGTTCGTCGAGACCGACTATGCCGCCGCGGGCATCCCGATGATGCCGGTGGTTGCCGGGCACCGCTCGACCCGCCGCCAGATTCTGATTTACGCCGTGCTGCTGCTGCCGATTGCACTCGCGCCGTTCCTGCTGGGGCTCACGCACTGGCTATACGGTCTTTCGGCCCTGTTGCTCGGTGCCGCGTTCCTGATACTCAGTTTGCGTGTCGCGACCTTTCGCACTCCGGACAACGACGCCGACATGCGCGCCGAAAAGCGGCTGTTCGGCTTCTCCATAATCTACCTGTTCGCGCTGTTTGCCGCGCTGGTGGCTGACCGCTTTATTCTTGGATGAATACCCATGACCGAGCTTGATCCCAACACTGAACGTGCACGCATCATCAAGGGCCGCAACCGCGCGCTGGCTTTGGTTCTGTTCGGCCTCGCGGTGCTGTTCTTTGCGATCACTATCGTCAAGCGGATGCCCTGAACGTGGCCTCCATCGTCACCCCAAATCTCAAGCTCAACCGCAAGGTCGGGCTGATGGCTTTGGCCTTCGCGCTGTTCATGCTTGGCATGGGTTTTGCCGCAGTGCCGCTGTACCGGATGTTTTGTGCTGCGACGGGGTTCGGCGGGACCACTCAGCGCGCCAGCGCGGCCGAAGCGGGCGGAGTGGCGGTGGCCGCGCAGCGCATCTCGGTGCGCTTCGATGGCAATGTCGAAAGCCGGATGCCGTGGCGCTTCGGCCCCGAGCAGGTGACCGAGGACATGCGCATCGGCGAACGCAAGATCGCCTATTTCACCGCCGAGAACCTTTCCGACCATCCGATTACCGGGATCGCCAGCTTCAATGTCGAGCCCGAGTCCGCCGGGCTCTACTTCAAGAAAATCCAGTGTTTCTGCTTTAACCAGCAAACCCTGAAGCCTCACGAAAAGGTGCGCATGCCGGTGCTCTACTATGTCGATCCGGCGATCCTCAAGGACAGCGAAACCAAGGGCACCACCCAGATCACGTTGAGCTATACGTTTCACGACACAGCCAATCGCGGCGCGCCTGCTGCGGCGCCGGTGAAAGCTGCCTCAAAGACACTGGACCATCCGCAGACGGCGCGATAAGGGCGGGTTGAAATTTGCGCCGGCGGGCCGTGTTCGCTGGTTGTTTTGAACGACAGGGACCGAAAGCATCATGGCCGGCACCAAGAACCATCAGTACCATATCCTCGATCCCGATATCATGCCGTTCATGGGCGCGGTTTCCGCACTGACGATGACCAGCGGGCTGGTGCTGTTCATGCATGGGTTGACTGCGGGACGGTTCGTCTTCCCGCTCGGCATCGCCGGCATTCTGTTCACGATGTGGCAGTGGTGGACCAAGGTCGTGGCTGAGGCGCACCAGGGCCATCACACCCCGGTGGTGCAGCTGCACCTGCGCTACGGGATGATCCTGTTTATCGCTTCCGAAGTCATGTTCTTCGTCGGCTGGTTCTGGTCGTTCTTCGACTTTTCGCTGTTCCCCTCGACCATTTCCGACGTGGTTGGCGGACAATGGCCGCCCAAGGCGCTCGAAGCGGTGATGAACGCGTTCGACCTGCCGCTGCTCAACACGCTGATCCTGCTATGCTCGGGCACCACGGTGACCTGGGCGCACCACGCGCTGATCCACGGCGATCGTAATGGCCTCAAGACCGGGCTGTGGGCGACGATCCTGCTCGGCATGCTGTTCACCTCGTTGCAGGCCTACGAGTACATTCACGCGCCGTTCGCGTTCGGCCAGAACACCTATGGCTCGGCGTTCTACATGGCGACGGGCTTCCACGGCTTCCACGTGATCATCGGCACGATCTTCCTGATGGTCTGCCTCAAGCGCACCTACAACGGCGACTTCACCCCGCGCCAGCACTTCGGCTTCGAAGCGGCGGCGTGGTACTGGCACTTCGTCGACGTGGTCTGGCTGTTCCTGTTCCTGTGCATCTACGTGTGGGGCAACTGGGGCTTTGCGGTCGAGTAAGCTTCGGCAAAAGCGGTTACGAAAAAGGGCAGCCCCGGGAAGACCGCGGCTGCCCTGTTCGTTTAAGGAAACATGATGGCACAGCGCATTCCGGTTATACCCACGATCGTGGTCCTGATCGCTGTCGGGATAATGATCCGGCTGGGGTTCTGGCAGATCGACCGGATGCACCAGAAAGAGGCGTTGCTGGTGCGCTATGCGGCGGCGGAAAGCTACTCGGCCGATGTGCAGCCTGCGCAATTTGGCGGAGATCGCGATGCGGTGCTGTACCGGCACACTGCTTTCACTTGCGGCAATGTGACCGCGCAATTGGGCATCGCCGGGCTTAGCGCCAATGGAGAAAGCGGGATCGCGCATACGGTTCAGTGCCAGGCGCCCACAAATGGAGCCAGCGTGCCCGTGAATGTGACGCTCGGTTGGTCGAGCAATCCCGCACCGCCGCAATGGCAGGGCGGCCCGGTCGCGGGGATCATCGCGCCGATGGGCAAGACCGGGGTGCGGGTGGTGGCCGATCCGCCGCTCGCCGGGCTAGCGGCCAATGCCCGGCCCGATCCCAAGGACTTGCCCAACAACCATTGGTCCTACGCGATCCAGTGGTTCCTGTTCGCGCTCACCGCGCTGGTGATTTATGGCCTGGCGCTGCGCAAGCGGCTCCAAGCTTAGCCTACTCACTTCGTCATTGCGAGCGCAGCGAAGCAATCCAGAGTGCAGTGCGCGACGCTCTGGATTGCTTCGTCGCTTCGCTCCTCGCAATGACGAGGGGAAGGGTGCAGTTCTTGCCAGTCGTGACACCGACCGCTAACGGCCCTCGCATGGATTACGTCTCCACCCGCGGCAGTGCTCCGGTGCTCGATTTTGCCGGCGCGACACTTGCGGGCCTTGCCAGCGACGGCGGGCTGTACGTCCCGCGCGAATGGCCCAAGTTCAGCGAGGGCGAGATCGCCGCGATGGCGGGCTTGCCTTACGCCGAACTCGCCGCGCGGGTGATGCAGCCGTTCGTCGGGGTTAGCCTGACACCGGAAAAGCTGCGCGAGCTGACTGCGCAAGCTTATGGCCGCTTCGCGCATGCAGCTGTCACCCCGCTCAAGCAGCTCGACCAGCAGCACTGGCTGCTCGAACTGTTCCACGGCCCGACGCTCGCGTTCAAGGATGTGGCGCTGCAATTGCTTGGGCTGCTATTCGAGGAATTCCTCGCGCGTGGCGGTGATCCACTGACCATCGTCGGGGCAACTTCGGGCGACACCGGCTCGGCAGCGATCGATGCGGTGGCGGGGCGCGCTCACATCGATATCTTCATGCTCCACCCCAAGGGCCGGGTATCGGACGTTCAGCGCCGCCAGATGACCACGGTGCTCAGCCCCAACGTCCACAACCTCGCGGTGGAGGGCACGTTCGACGATGCCCAGGCGGTGGTGAAGCGGATGTTCAATGATCCCGCGATGACCGGGCGTTTCGCAATCGGGGCGGTCAATTCGATCAACTGGGCGCGGCTGATGGCGCAAGTGGTCTATTACTTCGCCGCCGCGCTGCAATTAGGTGCGCCGCGCCGCGAGGTGGCCTTCGCCGTGCCGACCGGCAATTTTGGCGATGTGTTCGCAGGCTATGTCGCAGCGCAGATGGGCTTGCCGATCCACCGGCTGGTGGTCGCGACCAATGTCAACGATATCCTCCACCGCGCACTGACTTCGGGCGACTATTCGGCCGGCACGGTCACGCCGACCGCCGCGCCGTCGATGGACATCCAGGTTTCATCGAACTTCGAACGGCTGCTGTTCGATCTTGGCGGGCGCGACGGTCCGGCGCTGGCAGCTCAGATGGCAGGCTTCGAATCGACCAAGGCAATGCAGTTGACCAATGCCCAGAGAGAGGGCGCAGCCAAGCTGTTCTCCAGCGCGCGGGCCGATGCCGACCAGATGACCCAGGCGCTGCGCTGGGCGTGGGAGGAGACCGGCGAGCTGCTCGATCCGCACACCGCGATCGGGCTCCACGCCGCGCGGGAAGCGGGTATCGACCCACACATCCCGGTGGTCACGCTCGCCACCGCGCACCCGGCCAAGTTTCGCGATGCGGTTGAGCGCGCGACCGGACAGCGCCCGATCCTGCCGGCGCGGATCGGCGATCTGTTCGAGCGCGAGGAACGGATGGTCGAACTGCCGGGCGGTTACGACGCAGTGGCAGAATATGTCGCGGCGCACGCGGTGCCGCGCGGCTGATGGCTGCGCTAACCCTCCAGCCGCAGCTCATGATCGGCGAGGGCTGGGACAACTATCGCCTGATCGACAGCGGGCATGGCCGTAAGCTTGAGAGCTATGGCCCCTACCAGTTCGTCCGCCCCGATGCGCAGGCGCTGTGGACCCCGCGACTTGAAACGTGGCGCGCCGAGGGTGAATTCGTCCCCGGCTCGGATGAGGACGGCGGCGGGCGCTGGCAGTTCGCCGCACCGGTGCCGGCGGAAGGCTGGCCGCTCAGCCGGGGGCCAGTCAATTTCACCGCGCAATGCACCCCGTTCCGCCACCTCGGGTTCTTCCCCGACATGGCCCCGGTGTGGGACTGGATGGGCGAGCAACTGAGTCCCCGCGAAGGCGGGGACCTCAGGCCTCAATCACCGTCGTCTGCTGACGACCGAGATCCCCGCCTTCGCGGGGACTCATCCACGCTCAACCTGTTCGGCTACACCGGCGTCGGCACGCTGGCTTTATCCCAATACGGTCCGGTTACCCACGTCGATGCGTCCAAGAAGTCGGTCGCGCAGGCCCGGGTCAACGCCGAGCTATCGGGCATGGCCGACCGCCCGGTGCGCTGGATTGTCGATGATGCGGCCAAGTTCGCCGCGCGCGAGGTGCGGCGCGGCAAGCATTATGACGGGATCATCCTCGACCCGCCCAAATTCGGACGCGGGCCCGAGGGTGAAGTGTGGCGGCTCGAAGAGCATCTACCCGGGCTATTGGCGGATTGCCGTGCGCTATTGAGCGCCGAGAGCCGCTTCCTGTTCCTTACCGTCTATGCAGTGAGGATGTCCTCGCTCGCGCTGGCCGGGCTGATGAATGAACTGTTCGCCGACCTGCCCGGTACGATCGAGCACGGCGATCTGGCGGTGCGCGAACAAGGCGAGGGCGCGCGATTGCTGCCAACCGCAATCTTCGCGCGCTGGTCGAACACTTAGATTCCTACATTCTTGATTCCCCTCCCCGGCGGGGAGGGGTTAGGGGTGGGGGAGTGAGGCAAAGCCGAGCGTCCGCGCTGGCGTGGAACCCCCATCCCAACCCTTCCCCAACGGGGAAGGGCAAAAGAGGGCCCAATATGAAAGGCCTCTAACGCGGTTTGCGGAAGCGCAGCACGAATTGGTCGGTCTTGCCGCGAATCCCGGTTTCGACCACCTTGAGCGTGTGATCGTCGCCGGGATGTGCAAGGATTGCGCTGCGGGCATCCAGCTTGAACCCTGCCGCCTCGACCTCGCGGATCACTGCCACATCTTCGATCCGGTGCAAGGTCGCGGTCTGGGTGATGCCCACGCCCTTGGCGGTCTGGTGATCGTTGATCAGGTAGTAGCCGCCGGGCTTGAGCGCCTTGAACGCGGCTTCGTTGAGCACCGCAGCGTTGTCTCGGTCACCAGTCTTCGAATTTTTGAGGTCATGGTAGTTGAGCGTGGTCCAGACCACATCGACCGGCACCGGGGCGAGCCCCACGCCGGGTCCCGCGATACCCTCGGTGACATTGGGATGGCCTTGCGCCCATCCTGCGACCGCGGGATTGGCACGCAGTCCGTAGGTATAGACATGCCCGGTCGGCCCGACCGCGAGGCTTAGCAGGCGGGTGTAATAGCCGCCGCCGGGAACCAGTTCAGCCACGATTGTTCCCGGCTTGATTCCGCCAAAAGCCATCAGCTCACCGGGTTTGCGATCTGCATCGCGCACCGTGTCGGCGGCCGGCCGTGCCGGACTGGCCAGAAACGCAGCATAGTCAGGCGCAACGGTTGCGCAGCCGGCCACTAGAGCTCCGCTGAACAGCGCAATTGCCAGCGCGGTGTGGGTAAACGGATAGCGCATCGTCTCTCTCCAAAATATTTTTCCGGCGCATGGTAGCGCGCGGCACGCAATGTCCCAAGGCGCGAATTGGCGCCCGGACTGGACTCAGGTGCTTGGGCGTGTCAGTGCGCCGCCCCATGGCCGATAGCCTGATCCTGGAAGTTGCCGATTTCGAGCACGATGTCCTGACCGGCATCTATTCGGAGGAAACCGGTCGCCCGCAGCCGTTGCGCTTCACGGTCACGGTTGAGCTGGCCTGCGCGCCGCATTACGCGCCTGAAACCCCGCTCAGCGCCAGCAAGAATTACATGGACCTGAAGTTCGCCGCGAGCGAGGCGCTGCCGCAAGGCGTACATTTCAAGCTGATCGAAGCGGTTGCCGATCATGTCTGCGAGACGCTGTTCGTGCAGGATGCTCGGGTGCAGGCGGTGACGGTCAAGATCGTCAAACTGGCGATTGCCGAGGGGCCCGAATCGATTGGCATCACGCTGCGGCGGGAACGGCGCTGATGGTGACGCTGCGGGTCGAGGGTCTGCCGAAGGGCGCGCTCGAGGCGGCAGCGGTGTTTCACGGAAAGTGGCTGGGCCGGGCGGTTGCGCTGTTAGAGCCTCCCCTCTTGGGGGAGGTGGCAGCGCGCAGCGCTGACGGTGGGGGAGTGGCGCGGGAACAGGCCCCCTCCGCCTCACTGCGTTCGGCACCTCCCCCAAGAGGGGAGGATCTGGTGCTGATCTTCCCTCCTGCCGATCACACCCACCGCGGTTGGCGGCTGGCCGTGGTGCAAGGCCTCGCTCGCGAGCATGCGCCGCTGCGGGTCAATGCCTTGGCCAGCGCCAGCGAACCCGCCATCGCCGAAGCGTTGGCCTACCTCGAAGCCGCAGGCGGCGTCACCGGGCAATACCTGCCGCTGGATGACGCGGGCGCGGGTGCTGTGGTATGACTGCAAGCATGATGCCGCCCCAGCCCCTCGTCGACCAGTTCCAGCGCCGGATCAGCTACCTCCGGCTGTCGGTGACCGATCGCTGCGATTTGCGCTGCGCCTACTGCATGCCCGAGCGGCAGACCTTTCTGCCGCGCAAGGAAGTGCTCAGCCTCGAAGAGCTGCACAAACTTGCGCTCGGCTTTATCGCGCGCGGGGTGACCAAGATCCGCCTAACCGGCGGCGAACCGCTGGTGCGGCGCGACATGATCGAGCTGGTCCGCGCGCTTGGCCGGCAAGTCGGGCAGGGGCTCGAAGAGCTGACTCTGACCACCAACGGCACCCGGCTGGCCCTCTTTGCCGACGATCTCGCTGCCGCCGGGGTGCGCCGGGTCAATGTTTCGCTCGATACGCTCGACCGGACGAAGTTTGCCGAACTGACGCGGCGCGACAGCCTGCCACAAGTGCTCGAAGGGCTGGCAGCAGCGCGTGCAGCGGGCTTGCAGGTGAAAATCAACACCGTGGCGCTCAAGGGCGTGAACGCGGACGAACTGCCCGACCTGATCGCATGGGCGCACGGCCAGCAATTCGGACTGACCCTGATCGAGGTGATGCCGCTGGGTGAGGTCGAGGCCGACCGGTTCGATCAATACCTGCCGCTCGACGCGGTGCGCGCCGCGCTCGAAACGCGCTTCACGCTCGACCCCAGCCCGCACCGCAGCGGCGGGCCGGCGCGGTATTTCGATGTCGTTGAAACCGGCGGCCGGCTCGGGCTGATTACGCCGCTGACCAACAACTTCTGCGAAGGCTGCAACCGGGTCCGGGTCAGCGCGACCGGGCAGCTTTACGCCTGCCTCGGCGGGACCGAACAAGTCGACCTGCGCGCGGCGCTGCGAAGTGAGGATCCCGAAGCGCAGCTCGCCGCCGGGCTGGCCGAGGCGATGCGGATCAAGCCCGAGCGCCACCATTTCGCGATCCGTGCGGGCGGCGGAGCCCCTGCGTTGGCGCGGCACATGTCGCTCACGGGCGGCTAAGATGCGCGCGCGGTTGGTTTTCCTCGGGCGGCTCGAAGATGCTGCAGGCGGTGCGGAGCGCGAGGTGACCCCGGGTCCGCTCGAAGCGGTGCTAGCTTCGCTCGCGCCCGATCTGGCGGTGGCGCTGCTCGGCGAGCGGGTGCGGATGGCGCTCAACGGGGTGCTGATCGCCGAGCGCGGCGGGATCGTCTTGCGCGAAGGCGATGAGCTGGCGTTCCTGCCACCGGTTAGCGGCGGCTGACTTGGCGCAAGATGTCCGCCTGCTCGATGGGCCGTTCGATCCGGCGGGTGAGATGGCTTTGTTTAACTCTGCACACTGCCGGTCTGGCGGGATCGTCAGTTTCCTCGGGCAGGTGCGCGGGGATGGGGCGGAGCTACTCGAACTGCGCCACTATGCCCCGCTGACACTGGCGGGGATGCGCGAGCTGGCGCAGACCTGTGTGCGGCGTTGGCAGCTTGACGGGGTACTGATGCTCCACCGCACCGGACAACTGTTGCCGGGAGAGCCAATCGTGCTGGTCGCCGCCGCCGCGCCGCATCGCCGTCAGGCCTTCGCCGCCGCCGACTATGCGATGGATCATTTGAAGAGCGAATCGTGGTTCTGGAAACGCGAGCGCCGCGCCGGGCAGTGGCACTGGATCGAACCGCACGCCGACGATTACGCCGGATTGGAGCGCTGGACTTAGCTCCCGAGACGGCTGCGCAGTTCGCCCAGCACCTGGTCCTGGCGGGAAATCAGCCCGGTCACGGTATCGCGCGCCACCCCGATCTGGCCGGGATCCTCGCCGCGCACGCGGGTATCGTTATACAGCGTATCGAGATCGGCCAGCGCGAGCATTGCCTCGGCGCGGGCCGCTTCGAGCTGGGCGACAGCGATGGTTGCCGTGCCCCATGATTCGCTGCCCATTTTCGCGCTCCCGGCAGCGCTCACCGTTGAGCGGGCGCGGGGCTCGTGGGCGCGGAATTTTGTGTCGGCGGCCTGCGCCGCGCTAACCAGCCCACCAAGCTGGCCGGTGACCGAAGCGGGCGGCGCGGGCAATATGACGATCGCCGGAGCGGGCGGAGCATCGAAAGTGGCGGTCAGCCGCTCGGCCGGACGGCGCGCGAGCGAGGGATATTCGCCCTTGCTGGTGGTGCAAGCACCAAGCATTAGAGCTGTGCTCAGCAGGAGTAAGGTAAGCGGGCGCAATAGCATCGTGCTGCCTTAGCAACAGTGCCGCGCTGCGCCAATTGAAAGCGCGCAATCTCGCCGTTGACACTCCCGGTCGCTTGATCTAGGGCGCGCTCTCTTCTGGTCCCCTGCCGTCGGGCGGGGGCTGGCACGCTGTCCGATTGGCCGGGCAGTCAGGTGAAATGAACGGATAAAAGTACCATGTTCGCTGTAGTGCGCACGGGCGGCAAGCAATACCGGGTTGCCGTCGGAGACAAGATTGCGGTTGAAAAACTCGCTGGTGAAGCCGGTGAGACCATCACGCTGGGCGACGTCCTGCTGGCCGGTGACGGCGGCGAAACCAAGGACATCAAGGGTGTCGTGGTTTCGGCCGAAATCATCGCCCAGGCCAAGAGCGAAAAGGTCGTGGTGTTCAAGAAGCGCCGCCGTCACAATTATCGCCGCAAGAACGGCCACCGCCAGCAGCTCACCTTGTTGCGCATCCTGGCCGTTGGCGACGAGAAGAAGGCCGCCAAGAAGGAAGCCACGCCCAAGACTGAGGCTGCTCCGGCGGTTGAAGCTGCGCCCAAGCCTGAAGCTGCCCCCAAG
>JARXKR010000005.1:0-17353 GCA_030271565.1 Pseudomonadota bacterium | reverse complement strand
GACTGAGGCTGCTCCGGCGGTTGAAGCTGCGCCCAAGCCTGAAGCTGCCCCCAAGGCTGCCGCTGCACCCAAGGCCAAAGCGGCTCCGGCAGTTGCGACCGAGGCTCCCGCCAAGAAGGCTGCTGCCCCCAAGAAGGCCGCACCCAAGGCTGCAAAGCCTGCTGAATAACAGTTCGGAGTAGATCGAGATGGCACATAAAAAAGCTGGTGGCTCCTCGCGCAATGGTCGCGATTCGGCAGGCCGCCGCCTTGGCGTGAAGAAGTTCGGCGGTCAGGACGTGATCGGCGGCAACATCATCATTCGCCAGCGCGGCACCCGCGTGTACCCGGGCGTCAACGTCGGCATCGGCAAGGATCATACCTTGTTTGCGCTGGCCGTCGGCCGCGTCCGCTTCCACGCTGGCAAGCTTGGCCGCAAGTACGTGTCGGTCGATATGGCAGTCGCGGCTGAATAATACGGATGGTTTCCACAGGGCCATCCAGACGGGTGGCCCCGCCGGAGTTCGTCTCCGGCCAGATGAGGGAGAGGGCCCAGCCCGTCTCCCTCTTTTCGTCTCTCCCTCAGCTCATCTTTGCCCGGACGGCTCGCGTGGCGAGCAATCCGCCGCAAACGTAATGGCACTGTCATGCCCGCGCCCTAGATCGGCGGGGCAGGGCGAAAGCGTTGGGAGATGGTACCATGTTCATTCGCAGTGAAAGACTGTTCCTGCGGCCCGGCTGGCCCGAAGACTGGCCAGAATTGCTCGCCCGCATCGGCGACGAGGGGGTGGTCAAGAATCTCGCCAAAGCGCCGTGGCCTTATACCGCCGACGATGCCCGCGATTTTGCGCAAAAGCCGCAGGATTCCCGCTGTCCGCACTTCTTTGTGACGCTGCCGACCAGCGCTGCGCCGGCCGAGTTGATCGGCTGCGTCGGGCTGGGCAGTGACGGCGAGGAGGTCGAGTTGGGCTATTGGTTCGGACGCGAGCATTGGGGGCGGGGTTACGCCACCGAAGCGGCACGCGCCGTGCTGCGGCTGGCGCGCACACTCGGTCACCGCCGGATCGTCGCCAAGCATTTCACCGACAACCCTGCCTCGGGCCGGGTGCTGGCCAAGCTGGGTTTCCGCTCGATCGGCGAGATTCGCCCGAGCTACAGCCTCGCGCGCGGCTGCAATGCCCCCGCACAAGTACACACGGTCGAATTCGGCGCATCGTCGGACTGCGATGGCGATGGGATCGAGGATATGCGAGCGGCTTAACCGATCAGGGTCCTCTCCATTTTTGGCGAATGCCACAAATGGGGAGGTGGATCGTCCGCAGGACGAGACGGAGGGGTGTCGACGCTGGCGTTAGAAACCCCTCCGTCAGTCGCAAACGCGACTACCACCTCCCCGTTTGGCTTCGAAAAACGGAGAGGGTCTACGAAAGGTCAGCTCGCCGCCAGCACCGCGTCCGGAAATTCACTCTCGGTCTTACCGATCAGCGCGCGGTCGTCATGGTTCCACGGGTGGAAGCCGGGCAGGAAGAACGCGCACCAGGCCGGGAAAATGCGGCGCAGCACGCCGGGTGAGCCGATCAGATACCAGGCCAGCTGCAGCTTGACCCTGGGCCCGGTGATGCCGTCCTGCGCGAGCAGGCTGAGCGTATCGTTCCAGCGGTTGGCAACAAAGTTCTTCGACACGATCAGCATCATGATCGACTTGAGCTTCCAGCGCCGCCACCGGCTCCAGCTGCGGGTAGCGTGGAGATAGGTGTCATAAGCGACACCTTTGTGCTCGATTTCCTCCATCGCGTGCCAGCGCCACATCGCCGCGCTCTCAGGCTCGGCCCCGGCGAAGTGCTTGGGGTTGGAGAGGAAGTCGTTGGCCATCATCGCGGTGTAGTGTTCGAGCGCGATGGTCACCGCGAGGTTGACGATTGCCGGGCGGTCCTTGGTCAGCGCCAGGTTCGCCTCGAGCCGCTGGTCGATCGCGTCGAGGTTGTAGCCCGCTTCGATCGCCGCCTTGTTGAACACCAGGTGTTCGCGGGTGTGGTTGATTTCTTGTTTCACGAACGCGCGAATCTCGGCCTCAAGCTTGGGCGGAACGCCTTCACGATGGGCTTTGACAGCTTCAATAAACATCGCTTCGCCGCGCGGGAAGGTGGCGGACAGCGCGTTGTGCCAATGGGTGGCGATCGGATTTCCCGCGAGCCACCACTTGCCCGGCTTGTGGGTCCGCCCGAAGCGCAAGTCGCGCACGGTAATGGCCAAGTCGGCCGGGGTCGGCACAGCTTGCTTGCCCGAATGGCTTGCGGGTTCTAGGTCGAGGGGGAATTTGGTCTGAGCGTTCATCAAGCCCCCCTAGGGTAACTTACATCCATGTCAATAAGAAAGCGCCTGACGCAGGAAGAGAGCCGCACCGTTGCGCTTGAAGCCGCGCGCGCCCTGCTGATCGATATGGGCCCGCAGGCAGTTACGCTCAAAGCCGTGGCGTCGCGGATTGGCCGCACCCACGCCAACTTGCTCCACCATTTTGGCTCTGCGGCGGGGCTGCAAAAGGAACTGGCGCGGCACCTGGCGACCACGATTTGCGCGACCATCGAGGAGGCGGTGATCGCCAGCCGCGAAGGTGAGGGGAACCCTCGCGAAGTGGTTGATCTGACCTTCGACGCATTCGACAAGGAAGGCGGCGGCGCGCTGGCCACCTGGATGCTGATGAACGGCAACGAGGACGCGCTCGATCCGCTGCTTGAGGCAATTCACGATCTGGTCGAGGACCTCGCCGAGTTTAACGGCGGGCATATGCGCGAAATGACACACACATTGTGCCTGATGGCACTGGGCGATGCGCTGATGGGCGGTCCGCTCACGCTGTCGCTGGGCCTGCCGCGTACCTCGGCGCGCGATACCGCGACGCGGATGCTGATCGATGCGGCGGTCAAAGCCGGGCTGGTAGTGCCGGGTCAGTCCTGCTGAAGGTACGCAGGCAGCCACTCGGGGCGAATGTCATCGACCCGCAGGTGATCGACTGCCAAGCCAAGCTCCGGATATGCGATGCGCTGGCGGGGGGGGGCACTGGCTTCGAGCGGTACCACGATTACGCGCCGATTGACCTTGGCCCGCCAATTCATCCGTGCGGTGTTCTCCTGCCCGACGTAGCAGCCCTTGGTGAACGACACGCCGTTGAGCTCGGCGGCATTGCATTCCAGCCACAATAAATCGCCGAGTTCGGCCGCGCCTTCACACACCCCCAGCGAGAGGCGATGCGCGAGCCATGCGGGGTCGGCGTCGTCGCCCTCGGCTGAACCCAGCCAGCGCTGGCCCAGCCCGGCGAGACGGGGATCATGAGAAGCCCCGAGGCCCGGCTGCCAATGCACGCCGACCGAGTGATCGAGCGCAATCCCGATCTTGCGGCGTAGCCGGTACATCGACAACCGCTTGATCAGAGCCTCGGCTTGCGCCGCTTCGCAATCGAGCAGCAGGTCGGCGCCACCTTCCCACACCAGGAAATCGACCAGAACCTTGCCCTGCGGAGACAGCAAGGCCGCCCACAGTGGGAGCGGCAGCGTGACATCGTTAGTCACCAGCCCTTGCAGAAAATCACGCAGGTCCTCGCCCTCGGCAGACGCGGTCAAGCGGATCACGGCGCGGCTGGTCAGGCGGGTTGCAGTCATTTCTTCTAGGTGGGGTTTGAGCCCGCACTTGGCAATCTTGATAATATGTTGGCGCCGATCAGAACTCGGTGGCGATATAGGCCTGGACGTTGCGCTGGGTGTTGTAGCCGTATGCTCCGGCACCGAATGACACCAGCTGATACGCATCGAGCACGTTATACAAAGTGACCTTGGCGCTGAAGTCCTTGCCGCCTAGCTTGAACTTGTAACGCGCACCCAGCCCGATCCGGGTCGAGCCGGGTACATAAACCGAATTGTCGATTGTCCCGTAGGCACCGCTGTCATGGTTTACATAGGTGTCGAGCGTCAGCGTTTTGGCGAAGGGCGGGGTCCAGCTGAGATTGAAGCGCGTGCGCAGCTGCGGCTGGCCGACCGGGCGAGCCCCGAGCGGCTGGGCGATCAGCGGCGAGGCGGTGACGCGAGGATCGAGCCACACCCCGCCTGCGACGATGCGCAGGTTCTTCGTGGGATTGGTGGTCAAGCTGAACTCGATTCCTTTGTGCTGCTGCGCACCCAGCACGCCGTAGAAATTGGTCTGGTCGATATCGATGTAGGGCTTGGATATCTGGAAATAGCCCAGGATCACGGTTGTGTCCTTGACCGGCGACCAGCGTAGCCCGAAGTCGTACTGGCGGGTGCGGATTGCGGGAAGGATATGGTTGGCGTTGGTGGCGTAGCTTGGCGCTGAGCCCGCATCCTCAAGCCCGCGAACGTAGCTGCCATAGAAGGCGAGACGCGGCGTGACGGTCAATGCGGCGCTGAAATAGGGCAGCGTCACGTCGCTGGTCCCGCTGGCGAGCGGTAGCCCCGGTGCAGCGATGCGCTTGACGTAATGGGTGCGCTGCAGTCCGGCGGTAAATTCGCCGATGCCTTTCCATTTGAGACTGTATGACAGGCCGCCGGTGGTCTGGCGGGTCTGGTCGTCGGTCAGCGCGGTGAAAGCGAACACCGGCTTGGCGACGTGGATTTGCTCGTAGAGCCCGGCCGGGCCGAGGTCGACCAGATCGCCGCCACCATAATGCGAATCGACCGAACGCCCGCGCACCGTGGCAGTCAGCAGGTGCTGGCGCGGGCCATCGGAGAACCGGCGTGAAAGCCGGAACTCGCCGCTCCACGATGCCGATGCGCTGTCAGGGCTGGCGTAAACCTGCCGGTCGGTGGTGCCGCCAGCGTCAACGAAGATCAAGTTCGCAAAGCCGCCGTTGTCTTTGTAGGCGGAGCGAAACAGTCCGGTGCGAATGGTCCAATCGCCCAGGTTGGCGTGGCCGATCAGTCCGACAGTGTCTGAATTGCTGTCATTGCGGGTCCAGTCCGGACCCGGGTAGCGTCCTCGTGTCGGGCGGGGCGGCAGGAAGTTGCCCGTCGCGATGTAGATCCCGCCGCTGGTATCGTCGTTGAACTGCTGATGGCTGGCGAAGGCCAGCACTTCAACATTGGGTGCCGGCCGCCAGCGCGGCACAATGCCAAGGTTGTACCCGTGCGATGCGCCGCCACCGTTGAAGTGGTTGTCATAGACGCCGATCCCGGCCGAGACGCCCAGCGCCTTGCCGCTTAGCGGAATTTGCGCGTCAACCTCGAGCCCGTGTCCGCCGAAGCTGTCGGCAGTCAGGAACGGTGCGACGGTCAGTTTGTCGCCCGCTTTCTTGAGCTGCAAGTCGACCACCCCGGTCGGTGCGGGAAAAGCGTATCCTTGCGCGGCCGGGCCGACCCGGATCGTTTGGCCATCGATCACCCGCCCGCCCAGCCCGCCCTGGATGTCGAAATACATCCCCTCCAAGCGGAAATTGCCAGCCGTACCGGGTGAAAATCCGCGCACGTTGCCTTCGTCGTAAACCCCGATTGATTCGTGTCCGGTCGAGGTGCCAAAGGCATCTTCGGCGCTTTCCACCGCGCTTTCGGCGCTCGACTGCGCCAGCGCCGGGCTTGCCGCCACCATGCCGACCAAGGCCATAGCCAATGCGCTGGCACCGCGACGGAGCATCGTACTCTCCCTGAACCCCGGCCTTGATTGGCCGCTGTTGTGTATTAGTGCGGTAATACATCGAGGCAGGATGTCGTGCTGCCTTCGATCAGCCGCCAAGCCAGCCCGACGAATGACAGGGTGCGCAGGTGCGCGCGCTATGGCATGGGCATGGGCCATGACGACCCCGCCGAATCGCTCGACTTTGACAATCGCCCGCCCCGATGATTGGCACGTTCACTTGCGCGATGGTGCAGTGATGGCCGGGGTCTTGGCACACACCGCGCGGCAATTTGCGCGCGCAATTGTCATGCCCAACCTCTCGCCGCCGATCAGCACGGTCGCGGCCGCCGACGCTTACCGCGCGCGCATTGTGGCGGCCTTGCCCGCAGAGAGCGACTTCACCCCGCTGATGACTTGTTACCTGACCGACGGGATCGACCCGGGCGAGTTGGAGCGCGGGTTTGCGTCGGGCGTGTTCACCGCGGCCAAGCTCTACCCCGCGCACGCAACTACGGGATCGGCGCACGGGGTGACCGATGTGGCCAATATCCGTCCTGCGCTTGCGGCGATGGAGCGGATCGGCATGCCACTGCTGGTCCACGGCGAAGTCACCGATCCGGCGGTCGACATTTTCGACCGCGAGGCGGTGTTTATCGAGCAGGTGCTTGCGCCGCTGGTGCGCGACATGCCCGGGCTCAAGGTAGTGTTCGAACATATCACCACCGTGCAGGCGGTGCAGTTCGTCACCGATGCGCCAGCGAACGTCGCCGCGACGATCACCCCGCAGCACCTCCACATCAACCGCAACGCGATGTTTGCCGGCGGCATTCGCCCGCATGCCTATTGTCTGCCGGTCGCCAAGCGTGAGCAGCACCGACTGGCGCTGCGCGGCGCGGCGACCTCGGGCAATGCCAAATTCTTCCTCGGCACCGACAGCGCACCGCACGCGGTCGCCGCCAAAGAGGCTGCTTGCGGCTGTGCCGGGATCTTCAACGCGGCCTTCGCGCTCGAGAGTTATGTTACGGTGTTCGATGAGGAAGGCGCGCTCGACCGGTTCGAAGCTTTCGCCTCGCTCAACGGCCCCGCGTTTTATGGATTGCCAGTCAATTCCGGCACGATCACGTTCGAGCGGCGCGCGGTACAGGTCCCGGCGCAAATCGAAGCCAACGGCACGGCGATCGTGCCGTTCCACGCCGGCGAAACGCTAGGCTGGAGCTTCCGCGCGTAGGCGCACTTGACGCTGCGCCAGCAGGTCCCACACGAACAGCGCAATCGCGCACCAGATCAGCACGAAGCAGGCCAGTTGCACCTGGTGCAGCGGTTCGCCAAACACGAACACCCCGAGCAGAAACACGATCGTAGGCGCGCAAAACTGGACCATGCCGAGGCTCGAATAGTCCATCCGCCGCGCCGCGGCCGCGAACAGCAGCAAGGGCACGCCGGTTATCACACCCCCGGCCATTAGCGATACGGCGGCACCCGGACCACGCAGCATGGCCGAGCCATCGGGACCTTGCGCGAAATACCACACGGTCAGCCCTGCCGGGACCAGCAGCAACATGCTCTCGATGGTCAACCCGGGTAGCGATTCGACCGCCACCCGCTTGCGCACCAGCCCGTAGGCGGAGAAGCTGATCGCCAGCGTCAGGCTGATCCACAGCATGTCGCGCGCGTCCCACGCGAGCAGCGAGACCCCGGCAGCGGCCAGCGCGACCGCGAGCCATTGCAGCCGCGTCAGTCTTTCACCCAGCAGCACCGTCCCAGCCAGCACATTGACCAGCGGATTGATGTAATAGCCCAGGCTCGCCGCAAAGACGTGGCCCGACTGGATCGCGATCACGTAGACCGTCCAGTTGACCGCGATCAGCAGCGAACTCAATGTCAGCAGCGCGATAACGTGTGGCTGGCGCAATGCGGCGAAAAGCGGCGCGGCCTGCCGGCGCCAGGCGATCACCCCCAAGCATAGCGGCAGGGTCCAGATGATGCGCCAGCCGATGAATTCGAACGGCGGGACCCAGTGCACCAGCCGCAAGTACAGCGGCATGATCCCCCAGATCAGGTAGGCCCCCAGCGCCAGCGGCAGGCCGCCGTGCGGCTTGGTTTCCCGATCGTCCATCACTTGCCGCTAGCCGGGGGCGCTTCGCCGGGCAAGTGCGCTCGCGTTGCGTACGGTTAAGGTTAGCTTGGCTAGAGGCCGGCCTCCCGGATCGGCGTGAGCAATTGCGCCTCGATCCGCGGGACGCGCAGCGCAAGGGTCGCAACTGGTGCTGCGGGGGGCGTCGTCGCCACGATGACGACGCCCCCGGTTCTGCGCTGCCCCGCCGCAACAGAGCCTTTGCACCGCGAGGGTCGTTCCGGCATGTAAGGCGCGCGTGGGGCTTGCTCGCGCTCGATGGATGCCAATTTATGCCGCGTTCGATGCTGCCTTTGGTGCTGATGGTGGTTGGGCTTGCCGCCTGTTCGCGTGCGGACAAGGCGCCCGAGCAGGCCGCCGAGCGCGATCCGGCAGCCCAAGCTGCGCTGAATGATCCGATCATGGTCGATCCCGATCTCGCTTCGCAGAACCGCGGCAATTCGGCGCTTTCGGGCGGCGGACCGGCGCAAGGCGACTTGCCGCCGTTCGTGCGCACCCCCGAAGAAATCGACGCCGCCCGTGCCGCCGCGCAGACCTTGCTCGGCAGTGCTCCGCCCGCTGCACCCGGACCGGCCACGACCAGCGACAAGTCGCGGCTTTCCGGGGCCTTGACCATGCCCGCAGTCGCGGCGGCAAGCGGGCTTGCCACCTCCGCCTGTGCCGACCGGCTCGGGTTCACGATGGCCTGGGCCGCCAAGCTCCCGGCCGGACTGCCGATCTATCCGCGCGGCCACGCGGTCGTTGCCGCCGGAAGCGACGATCCGGGCTGCAAGGTGCGCGCGGTCCGCTACGTCACCCCGGTTTCCGTGAGCGATGCGGTGGACTTCCACTATGCTGCTGCGCGCGCCGCCAAGCTTCCCGCAGAACGCCGCCGCGAGGGCAGCGAAGAGGTTATCGCCGGCGCCCAAGGCGGTTCGTCTTATGCGATCTATGTGCGCCAGCGCCGCGACGGTCTGACCGAAGTCGACCTGCTCACCTCAGGCCTCTAGAGCGTCGTGCACTAAATCTGAACCAAAAAGATCCGACTACCCTGAGCCTGTCGAAGGGCTGCACTTTCTTCGTGCCGCACATCCGGCCTCAAGAACAAGGACAGCCCTTCGACAAGCTCAGGGTAGACGGGTTTAATAGTGATCCCGATTTATCCCACGATGCTCTAAGCGTCGCGAAGTCCCACGCCGATCATCGCGCGGGGCTGTTCCATCTCGTTCGAAGCAACCGGATAGGCGCAGTAATCGGCGGCGTAGTAGGCGCTGGGGCGGTGATTGCCCGATAGCCCGACCCCGCCGAACGGCGCGCCCGAGCTCGCGCCGTTGGTCGGGCGGTTCCAGTTGATTACGCCTGCACGGACATTGGCCCAGAACCGGTTGTATTCCTGCGGGGTGCCGCCGATCAGCGAGGCGGCGAGGCCGAAGCGGGTGTTGTTCGCTTCGGCAATCGCCTCATCGAAATCACTGACCTTGACCACCTGCAGCAGCGGCCCGAACAGTTCGACGTCGGGGCGGTCCTTGACCGCGGTGACGTCGATGATCGAGGGCGAGAGGAACGGCAGGTCGTCGCGCGGGCGGACCATGTGCTTGATCGCCTTGCCGCCGTGGCTGAGCAGGTAGAGGAAGCTTTCGGTCAGTCCGTCGGCCGACTGATTGTCGATCACCGGGCCCATGAACGGCGCGGGATCGTCGAATGGCGCACCGACGATCACCCGGTCGGCCATGGCTTTGACTTCGGCGATCAGGGCATCGTACATCGTCGCTTTGACGATCAGGCGGCGCGCAGCGGTGCAGCGCTGACCGGCACTGGTGAAGGCCGACTGGATCACCAGCGCGGCGGCATCGGTGATCTTGGGTGTGTCCCACACCACCAGCGGGTTGTTGCCGCCCATTTCGAGCGCGAGGATCTTGTCAGGGCGCGCAGCGAGGCGCCGGTTGATCGCGATCCCGGTATGCGCCGAGCCAGTGAACAGCACCCCGTCGATGCCGTCGTGACCGACCAGCGCCTGGCCCTCCTCTGGTCCGCCCACCAGCAATTGCACCACCGCCGCCGAAACCCCGGCGCGGTGAAAGCATTGCAGCAGCAGTTCGCCCGTCGCCGGGGTTTTTTCAGATGGCTTGAACACGATCGCATTGCCCGCGATCAGCGCCGGGACAATGTGGCCGTTGGGCAAGTGCGCGGGAAAATTGTACGGGCCGAGGACTGCCATCACCCCGTGCGGCTTATGGCGCAAAGAGGCGGTGCCCTGCATGGCATTGTCGAGCTTGCGCTGCGCGGTGCGGTCAGCATAGGCGCGGATCGATATTTCGACCTTGTTGATGACGCTTTCGACTTCGGTCCGCGCTTCCCAAAGCGGCTTGCCCGTCTCGCGCGAAATCAGCGTGGCGAGCTTCTCGCTCTCCTTGCGCACTTCGTTGGCGAAGCGCCGCATCAGCTCCATCCGGTTGGCCAGCGGCTGCGCCGCCCAGGTCGGCCAGGCGCGCCGCGCACGGTCGACGATATCGTCCACATTGCCGTATTTGCCGCGCCAGATCTCGGTCCCGGTTGCCGGTTCATAGGAAACAATTTGCGGTGTGCTCAAGGTCCGGTCCGCTCCTGCCCGAGTGCTCTCTGGGGGTCTGCCTGCGCTTTAGCGCCATAGCGCCCAATTGCAAAGGACTGCCTAAACGCGCCTGATTTGCGCGGTTCGGCTTGCGCGCGGCGTGGCAACGGGCAATAGACAAGGCCGATGACCGCTCCGTCCGCTCCTTTGGCCACCGCAGTACCATCGGCTCAGGCCTGGAGCGACCGCTTCTGGACCAGCCGCGACGGGCTCAAGCTCCATTTCCGCGACTACGCCGGACCAACCGACAAGCCGCCTTTGCTGTGCCTGCCCGGATTGACCCGCAATGCGCGCGATTTCGCCGATCTGGCGGAACGGCTGGCGGGGCAGTGGCGGGTGATCTGCCCTGACCTGCGCGGGCGCGGCGACAGCGCCTATGCCAAGGACCCGGCGACTTACAACCCGCTGCAATATGCCGACGATCTCGAGCAATTGCTTGTCCAGGAGCAAATCGAGCGGTTCGTCGCCATCGGGACCTCGCTTGGCGGGCTGCTGACCATGTTTCTCGCCGCTACCGGACCCGACCGGATTGCGGGGGCGCTGCTCAACGATGTCGGGCCCGAACTGGACCCGGCGGGCCTCGCGCGAATTCGCGACTATGTCGGTCAGGGCCGCAGCTTCCCGACCTGGATGCACGCCGCGCGCGGGGTGGAAGAAAGCCAGGCCCGCGCCTTCCCGAACTACCAGGCGGCGGATTGGCTGGCGATGGCCAAGCGGGTGATGGTGCTGGGCGCGGGCGGCCGGATCGTGTTCGATTACGACATGAAGATCGCCGACGCCTTCGGACCCGCCGATGCAGCGAAGGGTACGCCCGAGGTCGATCTGTGGCCGGCGTTTCTCGCACTATCGGGCAAGCCAGTCACGCTGCTGCGCGGCGAACTGTCCGATGTGCTCTCCGCGCAGGCGCACGCCGCGATGGCACAGCGCTTGCCGGGGGCCCACGCGGTGACAGTCGCTGCGGTCGGCCACGCGCCGATGCTCAACGAGCCTGAGGCGCTGGCCGCAATCGACCGGCTGCTGGCCCGGATCCAATGAGCCAAACGCGCCGCTTGCGGCTGCTGCATCTTCATTCAACTTTCTCCCCCGGCGGCAAGGAACTGCGCGCGGCCAAATTGATGAACGCGTTCGGCGCCGGGGTTGAACATGTCGTCGTTTCAGGGGTCGATGGTGAATTGGGTGCGGCAAGCGCGGTCGATCCGGCGATTGCAGTGTCTTACCCCGCGAACTTCCCCTCGCTTGCGGGCAAGCCCAGCCCTTGGCGCTGGTGGCGGATCGCGCGGGCGATGCGCGGGTTCGATCTGGTGCTGACCTACAACTGGGGATCGATGGATGCAGTCGGCGCGCATTGGCTGTTTGGCCGGATCATGCGTCTGCCGCCGCTGGTTCATCACGAGGACGGCTTCAATCAGGATGAAGCTGGCGGCTTGAAGCCCATCCGCAACCGCTTGCGCCGGCTGACCCTGCCCACCGCAGCGGCGCTGGTGGTGCCATCGCGGGTGCTTGAGGACATCGCGGCGCAGATGTGGAATGTGCCGCCGGACAAGCTGAAGCGCATTCCTAACGGCATCCCATTGGGCGACTATGCGAACACTGCGCCACCGGTCGCGTTGTCCGGAATCGCCAAACCACCGGGCGCGCTGTGGCTGGGGACGCTGGCCGGTTTGCGCGCGGTCAAGAACCTGCCGCGGCTGGTCCGCGCTTTCGCCGCGCTGCCGCCGCCGTGGGAGCTGGTGATTGTCGGCGAAGGCGGCGAGCGCGGGGCAATCCTCGCCGAGGCTGCCAGGCTGGGGCTGTCAGACCGCGTCCATCTCCCCGGTTTCGCCTCCGATCCGGCGCTGGTCTTGCCGCAGTTCGACCTGTTCGCATTGTCGTCCGATAGCGAGCAATTCCCGATCTCGGTGGTCGAGGCGATGGCGGCGGGTCTTGCCGTGGTCAGTCCCGCGGTCGGCGACGTGGCGGATATCGTCTCCCCGGACAACCAGCCGCTGATCACCCCGCCCGGCGATGAAGCGGCGCTTTCCGCCGCACTGACCACGGCTGCATTCGATCCGGCCCTGCGCAGCGCGATCGGCGCGGCCAACCGCGCGCGCGCCTTCGCTGAATTCGGCGAAGAGGCCATGATCCGGACCTATCGCATCACTTACGCTGAAGCGCTCGGGCGCACCGATTTTCCGTGATTCTTCCCGTTCAGCGAAGCTTCAGCGGGGCATAGACAGAAGTTGCGCGTTGAAATGGTCGGCCCATCCGCTAAACAGCCCCCAAATTGAATCCAGCAGCCAGCGAAGGCACCCGACTTGGCCATTCCTCCACCGTCCAATAACCTCCCCGTCACCAAAGCCGCCGAGCGCGATGCCGCCCAGCAGGACGGGTTCCTGCGCGAGGTCGACGAAGCGCTGCGCGAAGAGCAGGTCGTCGATGCGTTCAAGCGCTTTGCCAAGCCGGTCGGCGCGCTGGTGGTCGTGGTCCTGCTTGCCCTCGCGGGCTACCTCTACAGGGACAGCACGGTCAAAAACGCCGCTGCGGTGCGCAGCGAGAAGGCGATGATCGCGCTCGACAAATTGCAGGCCGGGCAGCTCGATGCGGCGGCCAGCGATTTCGAGGCGCTGACCAAGGAAGGCCCCGATGCCAGCCGCACGCTCGCCGCGATGAACCTCGCCGCGATTGCCGCCGAGCAAGGCAAGGTCGACGATGCGGCGAAGCGCTTTGCTGCGATTTCAGCCGATCCCAAGACGCCCAAGCTATACCGCGAACTCGCGGCGGTACGTGAAGTGACCTTGCGCTACGATACGATGAAGCCCGACGAGGTGATCGCCAAAATGAAGCCGATCGCGGTTCCGGGTAATGCCTTCTTCGGCAGTGCGGGCGAACTGCTCGGCATGGCCTATCTCGATTCGGGCAAGCCGGACCTCGCCGGGGCGCTGTTTGCGCAAATCGGCCAGGACAAGAACGCGCCGCAATCGATCCGGGTGCGGGTCCGCCAGATCGCCAGTGGCCTCGGCTATGACGGCGGGGTCGACTTGCCGAGTGAAGCCCCGGCCGATTCGGGCGCTGCGTCCAGCGATCGCGCTGCGTCCAGCGATAAAGAATCCGCGCAGCCTGCGCCAAAGCAAAAACCGGCCTAAGCCAAGGATAACATGATGCCCGCGACCAAGACCACCACCCGCCTCACCGCCGCTATGGCGCTCGTCCTGATCGCGGGCCTGTCTGGCTGCGGCATCCTCAAGGGCAAGGGCAAGCCCGCCACGCCGACCGTGGGCAACCGCGTCGCGATCCTCAGCCGGGTCGATACCAGCGCCAAGGTCGACCCCGCGCTCGAAAGCGTTGCCGTAGTGCTCCCCCCGGCGACCGAAAATGCCGAATGGGCGCAGGCCGGCGGCACTGCCAGCAAGAGCTATGGCAACCTCGCGCTGGCTTCGGCACCCAGCCGGATCTGGACCGCGAAGATCGCGGGTTCGACCAAGAAGCAGCGGCTCGCCGCCGCGCCTGTGGTCAGCGGCGGCGTGCTGTTCGTGATGGACACCGACGGCGTGATGCATGCTTTCGATGCCAAGACCGGAGCGACGCGCTGGAGCAAGAATTTCCAGATCAAGGGCGACGGCTCAACCTCGATCTACGGCGGCGGCGCCAGCGTTGCCGACGACCGGGTCTATGTTACGACCGGGCTTGGCGAAGTTGCCGCGCTCAATGCCGCGACCGGCGAACAGGTGTGGAAGGTCAAACCCGCGGGCCCGCTGCGCGGCTCGCCCACGATCGCCTTCGGCAGCGTATTCGTGATGACTCAGGCCAACCAGATCGTCGCGCTGAACGCCGCTGACGGCACCCAGGTATGGAACGCCGCCGCCTCGGTCGGCCAGACCGGGGTCTTCGGAGTAGCTGCGGCTGCGGCCGGGCAAGGCACGATCATCGCGGGTTATTCGACCGGCGAACTGATCGCCTATCGCTATGAAAATGGCCGTGAGCTGTGGAACGACGCGCTCGCCCGGACCTCGCTGTCGACCTCGGTCGGCGTCCTGACCGACATCGACGCCGATCCGATCATCGATCGCGGCCGGGTTTACGCGCTCGGTCAGGGCGGGCGCATGGCCGCCTACGAACTGGTCACCGGCCAGCGCATCTGGGAGCTTAACCTCGCCGGGATTTCGACCCCGGCGGTGGCGGGCGACTGGATCTTTACGCTGACCGATGATGCGCGGCTGCTGTGCATCGCGCGCTCAAGCGGCAAGGTGCGGTGGCTCTCGCAGCTCGCCGCCTACCGCAATGTCGCGAAGAAGAAGGACCCGCTGTTCTGGTCGGGCCCGGTACTCGCAGGTGACCGGCTGTGGTTCGTCAATTCGCAGGGCCAGGTGTTCTCGGCCGCGGCGGCAGACGGTCAGCCGGTTCTGGCCGCGCAGGTCAAGGCGCCGATCACGCTCGCCCCCATCGTCGCCGGCGCGACGCTCTATGTTCTCGACGATAGCGGCCAGATCAACGCCTTCCATTGAGGCACCGTTACCCGGCCCTTAACCCTTTCGGGCTAAGGCCAGTGGCATGCAATCGCCTGCGCCTTCGGCCCTTCAGCGGCCCCCTAGCGACGTGTCCGGCAGGGTCGGCCTGCTTGGGCTGCTCGCGCTCGGCGGGTGGATTGCGCTATGCCATTTCTGGCCCGAGATCGTCACCACACTGGGATTGCCGAGCCGCGCCGAGCGGCTGACCGGGCCCTCGGCGGCGCTGACCGGGCTGGTCGTCGCGGCGCTGCCGATGCTGCTTTACGAATTGCTGGTGACCAAGGTCCACCGCCGCGCCTCGACCGGGATCGACTGGACCAAACCGCGCCCGCTCGCCAGCGTGATCGACATTTCGATCACCAAGCTCGCCGGGCTGTGGGCTACCTGGGCGATCATCGGGTTTCTGTACTGCGTCGGGCGGTGGTACTGGCATGAGCCCTATTTGCTCGCGATGGAGGTGCTCGGCGCGGCGGTTCTGCCGATGTTCGTGCTGTCGGTACCCTACATGCTGTGGCTCGACCGGGTGCTGGTCGAGCCGCGCGATCCGTGCTGGCATTTCGGCGCGCTGCTGATCGGGCGCGAGCCGTTCGACCCGGCCAAGATCGCGATCCACTTGCGCGCCTGGGCGGTGAAGGGCTTCTTCACCGCCTTCATGATCAGCATCGTTCCGGGCGGGTTTGCCAATCTGGTCACGCCCGACTGGAGCAATTTCCTCGCCGGACCGGTTGGCCTGGCGACCCTGCTGATCACGCTGATGTTCGTGATCGACGAGCAGATCGGCACGATCGGGTACATCCTGACGATGAAGCCACTCGATGCGCAGATCCGCTCAGCCAATCCCTATCTCGCGGGCTGGCTTGCCGCGCTGATGTGCTATCCGCCGTTCCAGCTGATGAATCCGCCCGACCGGCCGCTGTTTTACCTCACCAACACCTTTGGCGACGAGAACTGGGCCCACCTGCTCGATGGCCGCGCCGCGCTGCTGTGGGGCTGGGCGGCGCTGCTGGTGTTTCTCACCGCGATCTACGCCTGGGCGACCATGGCCTTCGGCATCCGTTTTTCGAACCTGACCTACCGCGGCGTACTGACCAATGGCCCTTACGCCTTCACCCGGCACCCGGCCTACCTGTCGAAGAACCTGTTCTGGTGGTTCGCTTCGCTGCCATTCGTGGTCACCAACGGTTCGATGGTCGATGCCATTCGCAACACCTTCTTCCTCGGCTGCGTCAGCGCGATCTATTTCTGGCGGGCCAAGACCGAGGAGCAGCACCTGCTCGCTGAAGACCCCAAATACAGGGCCTATTCGGACTGGATGGACCAGCATGGGCTGGTGACGAGCCGCTTCAACCGGCTCGCGGGTGCGCTCAAGGGGCGACGGGTCGTCCTGCAACCGGCTGAGTAGCTATAGCACCTTGCCTTCGTCTGCCGCGTAAACCGTAATCGCGCGCTCGCTGAGGCCCAGGCCAGCGCGCTCATGCACCCACTGCGCCATATGCGGGGTGGCGAGGTGCGCGGTCAATTGCTCGCGGCTGTCCCACACCTCGCTGACCCGGATCAGCCCGGGATCGAGCAGGTCTTCGGCATAATTGTATTGGACGCAGCCTGCTTCAGCGCGGGTCGCCAGCATCACGCGGGCCATTGCGGGGCGAGCCTCAACCATCCGTTCAACCGGCAAGCGGAACTGCCCGATCACCACAATCATCAGAAGCTTTCCTCGTAAACCCGCGACATATCGCCGCCCCATTCGCCATGGAATTTGTCGAGCAGCCGCTGCGCCGGGACTTTGCCGCTGGCGACGATCTCGTCGAGCGGGGCGAGGAAGCCGCTTTCGTTGTCGCCCGCCGAATTGAGCCGCCCGCGCGCATTCAGCCCGCTGCGCGAGATCGCCAGCACCTCGGCAGCGATGTCCTTCAAGGTGCCGCCCCCTGGGATCGGCGCATCAAGCCCGAGCTTGGGCACTGTGCTGCGCAGTTCTTCGCGCCCGGCCATGTCCCAGTCTTTGACCAGATCCCACGCCGCATCGAGCGCGCCCTGATCGTACAGCAGCCCCACCCAGAATGCAGGCAGCGCGCAGATCTTGTTCCACGGCCCGCCATCGGCGCCGCGCATCTCGAGGAAGCTCTTGAGCCGCACTTCGGGGAAGGCGGTGGAAAGGTGATCGACCCAGTCGCTCGCCAGCGGCAATTCACCCGGCAGCACCGCCAGCTTGCCTTTGAGGAAGTCGCGGAAACTGAGTCCGGCGGCATCGATATATTTGCCGTCGCGGTAGACGAAGTACATCGGCACATCGAGCATGTATTCGGCGTAGCGATCGTAGCCGAAGCCGTCCTCGAACACGAACGGCAGCATCCCGGTGCGTTGCGGATCGGTGTCCGACCAGATGTGGCTGCGGTACGAGAGGAAGCCGTTGGGCTTGCCCTCGGTGAACGGCGAATTGGCAAACAGCGCGGTGGCGAGCGGCTGCAGGGCGAGGCTGGTGCGGAACTTCTGCGCCATGTCGGCCTCGCTCGAATAGTCGAGGTTGACCTGGATTGTGCAGGTCCGCAG
>JARXKR010000128.1 GCA_030271565.1 Pseudomonadota bacterium | reverse complement strand
AACAGCTCGCAAGGCGGCGGGACCAAGGACACCTGGGTGTTGCAGGACTGATGGGGATCCTCGCATCATGCTAGGGCGCACCGAGCCATGCTAGGGCGGACCGCCAACGGGGTGTTCTGGATGGGCCGCTATCTTGAGCGGGCGGAGAACACCGCGCGGCTGATCGAGGCGGGCTTCCGCATGGCGCTGACCCGCGATCTGGTGACCAGCCAGCAGGAATGGCGCTCGGTCGTCTCCACGGTGGGACACACCAAGCAGTACGAATTGTACAATGGCACCTACACCGGGATTCAGGTGTGGAACTTCCTGCTGCGCGACCGCAACAATCCGGGCTCGGTGCTGGCGATGATCGAGGGTGCGCGGACAGCCGCGCGCGCGGTCCGCACCGCGCTGACCCGCGAGGTGTGGGAAGCGGTCAACGAAAGCTGGATGGTGATCCGCGAAGCGCTGAACCGCCCGGTGCGCGAGGTCTTGCTGGGCCAGGTGCTCAGCGTGATCCGGCGTCAGGCGATGCTGGTGCGCGGTGCAATCGACGGGTCGATGCTGCGCAGCGAGAACTTCAACTTCTTCAGGATCGGCACCTTTATCGAGCGCGGCGACAACACCGCGCGCATCCTCGACGTCAAATATTATGTGCTGCTGCCCTCGCTCGCCTGGGTCGGCTCGCGGCTCGACAATGTGCAGTGGGAAAGCGTGCTGCGTTCGGTTTCGGGCGAGCGCGCTTACCGCTGGCTCAATTCCGGATCGATCGACCCCAAGGGGATCGCCGAGTTCCTGCTGCTCGACCAGCGCTTTCCACGCAGCCTCAATTTCTGCATCGACAACCTGCGCTCGAACTTGGCCAGCCTGGCGCACCAGTACGGCCACGAAAGCAGCGCGCACGAAGTGCTGCGGGGGGTCAGCACAAGGTTTCACGAGAGCAGCATCGAGACGATTTTCGAAGCCGGGTTGCACCAGTTCATCCAGTCATTCATCGCCCAAAACCGCCAGGTCGCGCAGGCGATCGAGCACGATTACAGGTTCTACGCGTGATGAGATTGGCCGTAGAACATACCACCCGCTACGAATTCTCCAAGCCTGTCACGCACGGCCTGCAGCGGCTGCGGCTCACCCCGAAGAATACCCACGGGCAAAATGTCGTGTCGTGGAACATGACCTTGCTCGGCGCGCGGATCGAGGTCGAATACGACGATCACAATCACAACCGCACCGCACTGATCTCGGTCGAGCCGGGTGCGCGGGTGCTCGAAGTGCAATGCACCGGGGTAATCGCCACCGCCGACAATGCCGGGGTGATCGGCCAGCATTCGGGGCACATGCCGTTGTGGTCGTTCCTCGCGCAGACCCCGCTGACCCGGCCGGGTGCGAAGATGCGCGGGATCGTGGGCGCGCTGGCCACACCGCGCAGCGAAGTCCTGCCGCTGCTGCATGAACTGTCGGCGACGGTGCTCGATCAGGTTCCCTATGCGGTCGGCGAAACCGCGGTCCACACCACCGGCGAGGAAGCCGCAGCGCTGGGCATGGGGGTGTGCCAGGACCATGTCCACATCTTCATCGGGGCGGCCCGCGCGCTAGGCGTGCCCGCGCGCTATGTTTCGGGCTACCTGATGATGAACGACCGGATCGAGCAGGAGGCGGGCCACGCCTGGGCCGAGGCCCACGTCGAATCGCTCGGCTGGGTCGGGTTCGATGTCTCCAACCGGATCAGTCCGGACGAACGCTATGTCCGCGTCGCCACCGGCCGCGATTACAGCGAGGCCGCACCGATCACCGGACTGTCGTATGGAGCGGGGGAAACTGTGCTTGAAGTGCGGCTGGCGGTTGAACAACAGCGGATCGAACAGTAGGCCCGATAGGGCTGGGGGATTCGCCGCGTGACCTATTGCGTTGGAATGATGCTCGATAAGGGGCTGGTGTTGATGAGCGACACCCGCACCAATTCGGGCGTCGACAACATCTCGATCTTTCGCAAGATGAACTCGTGGTCGGTCCCGGGCGAGCGGATCATCGCAGTGATGACTGCGGGCAATCTCGCCACCACGCAAGGCGTGATCAGCCAGCTCGAAGAGCGCAACAAGGCGATATCGGAACGGCACAATTCGCTGCTCGAAGCTGAATCGATGTTTCAGGTGGCGACCATTGTCGGTCGATTGCTGCGCGAGACGATCGCCCAATGCCGCAACGAAAATGCCGGGGAAGAAGCCTCGACCCCCTCGTTCACCGCCTCGATGATCGTGGCCGGCCAGATCAAGGACATGGAGCCGCGGCTGTTCCTGATCTACCCCGAAGGCAACTTCATCGAAGCCGGGTTCGACACCCCGTTTTTCCAGATCGGCGAGACCAAGTACGGTCGCCCGATCATCCTGCGCGGCTATCACCGCGACATGAGCTTCGAAGACGCGGTCAAGCTGCTGATGGTCAGCTTCGATTCGACGATCAAGGCCAACCTGTCGGTCGGGCTGCCGCTCGACCTGATGGTGATCGAGCGCGACAATTTCGAACCCACCCACAAGCGCCGGATCGGGGTCGACGATCCCTATTACCGGGCGGTTTCGGTGGGCTGGAGCGAATCGCTTAAACTGGCGTTCGAATCGCTGCCCGACTACAGTTTCTTC
This sequence comes from Pseudomonadota bacterium, assembly GCA_030271565.1. Classification (GTDB taxonomy): domain Bacteria; phylum Pseudomonadota; class Alphaproteobacteria; order Sphingomonadales; family Sphingomonadaceae; genus Novosphingobium. Next base: position 3,907 of record JARXKR010000128.1, on the reverse strand, counting down.
CAGGGCAAGGACGGCTGAACTACTTGCAGTAGCTGCGCCCGCTCATTTCGAGATGCAAATGATCGTGATGCGCGGCGTTGTAGGCGGGTGTCAGGACGGTACCGAAGCGTTTGCACGCGCTTTGCCGGATCGCCACGAAGAAGCGCTGGACTTGCGGGCTCTTGTCGGCCCAATTCCCGGCAATCGTGATCCGGCGCCCGTCGGCCAGGACGAACCCCGAAACGTCGATCGCATTGCCGGTCGCATGGGCTGAGCGGCGCGGTGATCCGGCGATATTGCGGCAACTGTAGCTACCCATCGTCTCGATCCGGACCAGCGGCGAGCCAAGGATCTGCTGCGCTGCGCGGTCGACCCCGTAGCGCGCCCAGCCGGCGAGGCTGTCGGCGAGCGGGCAGGTGACCGGACCGAGGCCCGCGAGCGCCAATTCCGCGCGATCGCTTTTCAGCACCGACAATTTGACCGTCCCGACCGTTGAGCAACCCGCGCCATAGTATTGGTCGGGCAGCGGAGTGAAACCTGCGCTCTTCGATCCAAGATCGGCCAGGCAGGCACGCACTTGGGGATTGGGCGAAATGATTGCAGTCGAGCGCGCCACGGTTGCCTTGCGCGGAGTCTGCATTGAGGGAATCGCCTGGCACCCGCTCAAAAGGCCGACCAGCAGCCCGAAGGTCAATTTCCCGCGCATGCCCGCAACTGTGCGGCCGTGATGGTTGATATTGCTTTACCGAATGCAGCCGTTCGACCGGTAAATGACCAAATGCAGAGCGGGCGGGTTGACTTGCCCGCACCCGCCCCTAGGAGCGGCGCCGGGCCACGCGGTCCCAACGCCGCGCGAGCTCTCTGCAAGGAGAGACTACAATGACTGCACTGCCAACGCGCAAACCCGCGCGTCCGTTCTTCTCTTCCGGTCCCTGCGCCAAGCCGCCGGGCTGGACCCCCGCAAAACTCAACACGGATTCCCTTGGCCGCTCGCACCGCGCCAAGATCGGCAAGTCGCGCCTGCAGTACTGCATCGACCTGATGCGCGAAGTGCTGCAGCTGCCCGAAACGCACCGCATCGGCATCGTCCCCGGTTCTGACACCGGCGCTTTCGAAATGGCGATGTGGACGATGCTCGGCGCGCGCGGCGTGACCGCGCTGGCATGGGAAAGCTTTGGCGAAGGCTGGGTGACCGACACGGTCAAGCAGCTCAAGATCGACCCCACCGTGATCCGCGCCGATTATGGCCAGTTGCCCGATCTCGCCCAAGTTAATTGGGACGACGACGTTCTGTTCACCTGGAACGGCACAACTTCGGGCGTGCGCGTGCCGGGTGCCGACTGGATTTCCGCCGACCGCAAAGGCTTGAGCTTCGCGGACGCGACCAGCGGGGTGTTTGCTTACGACATCGACTGGGAAAAGATCGATGTTGCCACCTTCAGCTGGCAAAAAGTGCTCGGCGGCGAAGGTGGCCACGGTGTGCTGATCCTCGGTCCGCGCGCGGTTGAACGGCTGGAAAGCTACACTCCCGCCTGGCCGCTGCCCAAAGTGTTCCGGCTTGTCTCGAAGGGTGCGCTGACTGAAGGCGTGTTCAAGGGCGAGACGATCAACACCCCGTCGATGCTCGCGGTCGAAGACGCGATCTTTGCGCTCGAATGGGCAAAAGGGCTGGGCGGGCTGAAGGGATTGCAGGCGCGCTCCGATGCCAACGCTGCAGCGCTGCAACAGATCGTCGCTGACCGCGATTGGCTCGGCAACCTCGCTGCTGATCCTGCGAGCCGCTCAAAAACCTCGGTCTGCCTGACGGTCGAAGGCGCGGACGAAGCCATGATCAAAGCAATGACCGGCGCGCTCGAAAAGGAAGGCGCGGCTTTCGACATCGCTGGATATCGCGACGCCCCGCCGGGCCTCAGGATCTGGTGCGGCGCAACGGTTGATACTGCCGATATCGAAGCGCTCGGCCCATGGCTTGACTGGGCTTACGAAAGTTCTCGCACGTAAATCCCCTCTCCCCTTGCGGGAGAGGGACAGGCCGCAGGCCAGGGAGAGGGGGCACCCCCTCTCCAACTCCGGCTAAGCAGCAAGCTGCCAAGCCTCCGTATCCTCTCCCGCAAGGGGAGAGGATTGAAGGAACAGAAAAATGACCAAACCGCGCGTACTCATATCCGACCAGATGGACCCCAAGGCCGAGCAGATCTTCCGCGAACGCGGCTGCGATGTCGATGTCATCACCGGTAAGACCCCCGAAGAGCTCGGCGAAATCATCGGACAATACGATGGCCTAGCGATCCGTTCGACCACCAAGCTGACCAAGGAGCTGATCGAAAAAGCGACCCGCCTCAAGGTCGTTGGCCGCGCCGGGATCGGGGTCGACAATATCGATATCCCCGCCGCCTCGGTGAAGGGGATCGTGGTGATGAACACGCCGTTCGGCAACTCGATCACCACCGCCGAGCACGCCATCGCGCTGATGTTCGCGCTCGCCCGGCAGCTCCCCGAAGCCAATGCCCAGACCCAGGCGGGCAAGTGGCCGAAGAATGATTTCATGGGGGTCGAAGTTACCGGCAAGACGCTCGGCCTGATCGGCGCGGGCAATATCGGTTCGATCGTCGCCAGCCGTGCGCTGGGCCTCAGGATGAAGGTCGTCGCGTTCGATCCGTTCCTGACGCCTGAGCGCGCGATCGAGATGGGGGTCGAGAAGGCCGACCTCGATACGCTGCTCGCCCGCGCCGATTTCATCACGCTGCACACCCCGCTGACCGACCAGACGCGGAACATCCTGAGCCGCGAAAACCTCGCCAAGACTAAACCGGGCGTGCGGATCATAAATTGCGCGCGCGGCGGATTGATCGATGAGGAAGCGCTTAAGGATGCGCTCGATTCGGGCCAGGTCGCGGGTGCGGCGCTCGATGTGTTTGCCAAGGAACCGGCTAGGGAATCGCCATTGTTTGGCACTCCGAACTTCATTTCGACCCCGCACTTGGGGGCCTCGACCGACGAGGCGCAGGTCAATGTCGCGATCCAGGTGGCTGAGCAGCTGTCGGACTATCTGGTGCATGGCGGGGTGACCAACGCGCTCAACATGCCGAGCTTGTCCGCCGAAGAAGCCCCCAAGCTCAAGCCCTACATGACGCTCGCCGAGCAGCTCGGTTCGCTGGTCGGCCAGCTCACCACCGGGGCGATCCCGCGCATTTCGATCCATGCCGAGGGTGCCGCGGCCGAGCTTAACATCAAGCCGATCGTCGCCGCAGTGCTGGCCGGGTTCCTGCGGGTCCAGTCAGACTCGGTCAACATGGTCAACGCGCCGTTCCTCGCCAAAGAGCGCGGCATGGAAGTGCGCGAGGTCAAGACCGAGAAGGCCGGGGATTACCACACCCTGATCCGGGTTTCGGTCAAGACCGAGGCGGGCGAGCGTTCGGTGGCGGGCACGCTGTTCTCGAACGCCGAGCCGCGCCTGGTCGAACTGTTCGGGATCAAGGTCGAGGCTGAGCTTGCCGGACACATGATGTACATCGTCAACGAGGATGCACCCGGCTTCATCGGCCGGATCGGGACGCTGCTGGGCGAAAACACGATCAACATCGGCACCTTCAACCTGGGGCGGCGCGATGCCGGCGGCGAGGCGGTACTGCTGCTCAGCGTTGACAGCGCTGTGCCGGCCCCGGTGCTCGAACAGGCGCGCAGCATCCCGGGCGTGAAGCGGGTGATGGCGCTGGCGTTTTGAGGCCAATTCGGGCAACGGAGCGCGCGTAATGCAAGACACCGACCGCGATCTGTTGCCCGAGGGGCTTGAAGACCGGCTGCCGCCAAGCGCAGCAGCGGCGGCCAAAGTCACGCGCGCGGTGCTCGATTGCCTCGACGGGCACGGCTACGACCGGGTTCAGCCGCCGACTATCGAGTTCGAGAAGTCGCTCGCCAGCCGCATGGC
>JARXKR010000127.1 GCA_030271565.1 Pseudomonadota bacterium | reverse complement strand
TCTCCAAGGCCACCAGCAACATCAGCCAGCCGCCCATCGACGAGCCGATCAGCACTACCGGGCCTTCAGACAGCGCTGCTATCAGCGCCAGCACCTCATCACGCCAGCGGCTGAGCGTGCCGTCGGCAAAGACTCCATCGCTCTCCCCGCAGCCCGAATAATCGAGCAGCAAGCACTCGCGTCCCTGCGCCCTCGCCCAAGCGAACGCCGCCGCCGCCTTCGACCCAGCCATGTCGGACATATAGCCCGGGAGGAATACCAGCGCCGGACCCGCGCCGCGACTATGGCGATAGGCCAGCCGACCGCCGCCTTGCAGCGTGTGGAATTGCGTTTCGCTCACAGCCCCGAGCGCATCGCCCGGCAGCGCGGCTCCCACGGCGCGGCGGCTTCGAGCTGGGTTGCCAATTGCAGCAGCAAGGCTTCCTCGCCGAACCGTCCGACCAGCTGCGTGCCGATCGGCAGCCCCGCTGCGTTCCAATGCAGCGGCAGGGTCAGCGCGGGTTGCCCGGTCGAATTCTGGATCCCGGTGAACGACGAAAAGTCGGTCATGATGGCGAAAGTCCCGGCGATATCAGCAGATTGCGGATTCAACGTGCCAAGGGTGAGCGGCGGCTGAGCCAGCGTTGGGGTGAGCGCGACATCCCAGTTGGCGTGCCAGTCCGCCATCTCACGCCCGAGCCGATGCATGTACGCCCAAGCCTGCTGATAGGCACCGCCCGTTATCCCCTTGCCCATTTCGTACAGCGCGAGCGTGTAGGCCTCAAGATTGTCGGGCGAAGGCACCTGTCCGGTCTGCGCCGTAATCGTGTCGATCTGCGATACCAGGCTGGACGCATAGAGCGCGCCGTAGCTATCGCCAAAACTCGCGTAGCGCTCCGGGCCCATTTGCCAGGCTTTGACCGGATCGACTTCCTCGACCTGGTGACCAAGATCGGTGCACAGCGAAGCGGTGTGATCGACAGCGGCCAGGCAATCGGGATGCAGCGCGCTGCCATCGGGGCGGGTGCGGATCAGCGCGATCCGCAGGGTGCCAGGGGGCTTGGCCGCAGCCTCCCGCCAATTCGGCGGAGCCGGCGGCGCACAATAGGGATCGCCCGGCGCCGGGCCGGAGGTGGCGTCGAGCATCGCGGCGGTATCGCGGACACTGCGGCTGACCACATGCTCGACCTCAAGCCCGCCCCAGCCGTCGCCGATCACCGGACCGATCGAAGTCCGCGCCCGGGTCGGCTTGAGCCCGACCAGTCCGCAGCACGACGCCGGAATGCGGATCGAGCCGCCGCCATCGTTGGCGTGCGCCACCGGGACCATGCCCGAGGCCACCGCCGCCGCCGAGCCGCCGGATGAACCGCCAGTGATGTGCCCGGCATTCCACGGATTGCGCGCCGGGCCGTACAGCCGCGATTCGGTCGTAGTCATCAACGCGAATTCGGGCACGTTAGTCTTGCCGAGCGGGTTTAGTCCGGCAGCGAGGAAGCGGTCAGTCAGGGTCGAATTGCGGGCTTTGGGAGTAGCCGGCTCGAACGCCGAGCCTTGCCGGGTTGGTGCGCCGACCAGATCGCCCAGCGAATCCTTGAGCAGGAACGGGACCCCTGCGAAGGGGCCGCTGGCGGACCGGGCAGCCTCAGCGCGGGCTTCGTCGAACCGCTTCCACACCACCGCATTGAGCCGAGGATTGAGTGCCTCGATCCGCTCGATCGCGCATTCGGTCAGTTCGGCGGCGCTGACATCGCCCTTGGCCACCATCGCGGCCAGCCCGGTCGCATCCTGTTCGAGGTATTCTGCGATCATAAAAGCTCTCCTTCGCGCGGCAATCTGCGCGAGCGCGAGCCGGCGGGCAAGCTGTCAATCGCGCGTAAAAATGGCTTCAATCGATAACTCGAACAGGTCGGCGATGCGGAACGCGAGCGGGAGTGAAGGATCGTACTTGCCGGTCTCGACCGCGTTGACACTCTGGCGTGAGACGCCAAGCCGCTCGGCCAAGTCCTGCTGGCTCCAGTTACGCTCGGCGCGGAGCACTTTGAGACGGTTGTTCATGGGTTGCGATCCGTCCGGTCGCGCAAGCCTTGAACGAAATTGCCCAGCCCCAGTCCTACCGCCCAAACCGCGATTGCCCACCAGCCCTCGGCGTGCGGGGCGATCCCGAAAGTCTCGAGAAAGCCCCAGAAAGTGGCGACCACCAGCAACAACCCGGTGGCGAACAACCCTGACTGGATCTGACGCATTCGCAGGTATTCGTCCTGTTCTTCGGTCAAGTAGCGGCCAAGCGACCAAACGAAGTAGAAGATCGGCAGGCTTGGCAGCACCGCCAGCAACCACAGCACCGGCCCGTGGGGATGCCAGGTGTTGCGAGCAGTCAAGGCGATCCCCAATGCCCCTATGTAGGCAAAGGCCCAGATCATCGAGCGGCGGTTATAGGTGCGCAATGCCTGGGAGTTGACGCCGCAAGCCGCCTCGCGATTGCGAATAGCCAAGCCGAGCGGGATGAGGCTGAGCGATACCAGCCCGACCAGCAGGAGGTTGAGCGGAAAAACAATCCGCTGGCTATCCTCGAGCCAAGCAGTAGCGCCCATCCCGCCGCCGAACACCAAACCCCAAAGTCCCGGGTGCCGTCCGACCAGGCGCAGCCCCGTCGGCGCGCTCATGCCGTCACCTTGCGCAACCGGCATCGGCCCAGCCCGCCGCTCGCCACCCACACTGCGGGCAGGATTGCGAACATGGTGGTCGCGTCCTTGTCGGCGATCAACCCGAAGCGATTGGCGAGTGCCAGCAGTACGAAAGCGGCGGCCCAAATCAAGCTGGAGCGAAGATTGGTCATGGTCAAGCGTCCTTGTTATTAAGTCAAGGAAGCTTGTCATAGTCCACGCTCGATGTCAAACGACCTTGTCTCCGTCCAATCAGGCTGACATTGCCCTGTCACGAAAGTTTGTTACGCTGCCCTAAAAATCAGGGAGATAGCGATGTCGATGTACCCGCCCGAACCGGCCGCAATTGCGCACACCAGCCGCCGCACCGCGCTTAAACTCGCCGCATTGGGGATGGCAGGGCTGTCGGTGCCGCTGCTGGCGCAGGCTCCCAAGGGTTTTACGCATGGAGTGGCGAGCGGCGAGCCGGGCGCACATCGCGTGCTGTTATGGACGCGTTATCACAGCGGCGGTGAGGCCATGCTCCGCTGGGAAATGGCGAGCGACGATGCGTTCGCGCATGTGGTCGTGCACGGTCAGGCGCTCGCTTCGCCCAATTCGGACAGCTGCGCCAAGGCCTATGTCACCGGGCTCGCGCCGGGACGCTGGTACCATTACCGCTTCATCGCGCCCGATGGTTCGAAGTCGGTCACCGGGCGCACCCGGACCTTGCCGGTGGGCAAACTCGCCAAGTTCCGCATGGCCGTGTTCTCATGCTCGAACCTCGGGTTCGGCTGGTTCAACGCCTATGCTCACGCCGCTGAAAACAACGATTTCGATCTCGCGGTGCACCTCGGCGACTATTTTTACGAGTACAAGCGCGGCGACTATCCGTCGGTGAAGCAGACCCTCGAAGGCCGCGTTTTGCCGATCGATGAAGCGGTGACCTTGGCTGGATACCGCGAACGTCACGCGACGTACCGCGCCGACCCAGATCTGCAGCGATTGCATCAACTCTTGCCGATGGTCTTGATGTGGGATGATCACGAGAGCGCCAACGATTCCTACCGCGACGGCGCGGAAAACCACGATCCCGCCACCGAGGGTCCGTGGACACTGCGCAAGGCCGCCGCGCGGCGCGCTTACCGCGAATGGCTGCCGGTATCGGACCACGATTGGGGCACGTACGAAATCGGCAATCTCGCAACGTTGTTCAAGCTCGAAAGCCGGCTCACCGCGCGGACCAAGCAGCTTGACATGATCGACGTTGCCAAGGGCCTGCCTGAAGATCAGGCCGAGGCGGCGCTGGTCAGGTTCCGTGACGGGACCTGGCGCGATCCCGCGCACACTTTGCTCGGCGCGGCGCAGGAAGGCTGGCTCGCCGGAGCGCTCAAGGCGTCGGTCAGGGCCCGTAAGCCGTGGCAGGTGGTCGCGCAGCAGATCGTAATGGGCAGCATCGCGATGGGCCCGGACGTTACTGCAGGCATGCCTGGCAACACCGTGAGCTACATCAAGGACCGGCTGGTGGTCGATGTCGAGGCGGGCAAGGTCGACCTCCCGCTCAACATGGATGCGTGGGACGGCTATCCCGCCGCGCGCGACCGGTTGTTCAAGGCCTCGCTGGGTGCCGATGCCAATCTGGTGGTGCTGTCGGGGGACAGCCACAACGCCTGGGCGTTCGATCTCGACCGCAAGGGCGCGCGGGTGGGGGTCGAGATGGCCGGGACTTCGGTGACCTCGCCCGGTGCCGAAAGCTCGATCCGCTGGATGAAGCCCGACGAACTGGCGCGCGCGACGATGGCGCGCAACCCTCAGCTCAAATGGTGCGATATGTCGCAGCGGGGATACATGGCGGTCGAGCTGACCCTGGCCTCGGCCACCAGCGAATTTCGCTTCCTGACCACGGTGCGCCAGCGCGGCACTGCGCTGAGCGGGACCAAGCGGATGACGGTGCTAGCGGGGCAGCGCAAGTTTGAGAGTACCTGAGATACTCTCCCAGTGGGGGAGGTGGGCCGCCGCAGGCGGGTCGGAGGGGGAATGCTTTCGAGGGCCAATGCCACGCCCCTCTCCGCCTCGCGTTGCTCGGCACCTCCCCCAGTGGGGGAGGATCTGGTGCGATTGCCTGCTTAACCTTTTGCGGTTATAGGCTGTCCAGATGACGCTGCGTTTCGCCTTGACGAGCACTACCACCACCCGGGCAACCCCGGGGCTGGCCGTCTTCGCCTGAGCCGAAGCCGCGCCGCCATCCGGGTTCGGATGGCTGGCGTCTCCTTCCGAACCTGACCTGACCCAGACGCCGCCCCTTCCGGTGGGCCTTGGCTTGTGCCAAAGCGCGCCGCATCAGCGACGAGAGTATGAATATGTCAGCCCTGTTGAAGATCAGCCTGCCCGATGGTTCCACGCGCGAGATGCCGGTGGGATCGACCCCGGCGGATGTTGCCGCAGCAATCGGTCCGGGCCTCGCCAAGGCAGCGCTGGCGGCGCGGGTCGATTATGGCAATGGGGGCGAGCTGGTCGATTTGTCGCGGCCGTTTACTGGCGATGCGCAGCTGGCTTTGGTCACTTCGCGCGACGAGGCCGATGCGCTCGAGCTCGCGCGGCATGATTTTGCCCACGTGCTGGCTGAGGCAGTACAGGTGCTGTTCCCGGGGACGCAGATTACCTTCGGCCCCTCGACCGACGACGGGTTCTATTATGACTTCGCGCCAAAAGACCGCCAGTTCACCGAGGACGATTTGCCCGCGATCGAAGCGCAGATGCGCAAGATCATCGCCCGCAACGACCCGCTGGTGCGCGAGGTCTGGGAGCGCGACGCGCTGATCGCCAAGTGGCGAGCTGAGGGTGAAAGCTTCAAAGCCGAATGGGCCGGCGAGCTGCCCGGAGGCGAAGAGCTGACGGTTTACCGCGCGGGTGAATGGATGGACATGTGCCGCGGGCCGCATTTGCCCTCGACCGGCAAGCTCGATCCAGCGGCGTTCAAGCTGACGCGGGTATCGGGCGCTTATTGGCGCGGTGACCAGAAAAACGCGATGCTCAGCCGGATTTACGGCACCGGCTGGCTCAACAAAAAGCAGCTCGCCGAACACCTGACGCGGCTTGAGGAAGCGGCCAAGCGCGATCACCGCAAGCTGGGCGCGGAGATGGACCTGTTCCACCTCCAGAGCGAAGCCCACGGCAGCGTGTTCTGGCACCCGAAAGGCTACCTGATCTGGCGCGCGCTTGAGGCCTACATGCGCCGCGCGATCGACGCGGCGGGTTACAATGAAGTCAAAACCCCGCAAGTGATGGATGCCAAGCAGTGGGAGCAATCGGGCCACTGGGGCAAATACCGCGAGAACATGTTCGTCATCCCCGACGAGGTGCCGAACACCGAGGACGATGGCCCGGTGATCAGCGGTGAGGCCGAGTGGATGGCCTTGAAGCCGATGAATTGCCCGGCGCACGTGCTGATCTTCCGGCAGGGCATCAAGAGCTACCGCGACTTGCCGCTGCGGCTCTACGAGAACGGCTGTTGCCACCGCAACGAGCCGCATGGCGCGCTGCACGGCCTGATGCGGGTGCGCCAGTTTACCCAGGACGACGCGCACATCTTCTGCCGCGAAGACCAGATCGTTGCCGAAGCGCAGGATTTCTGCGCGCTCGCCGACCGGATCTACAAGGACTTCGGGTTTACCTACGCGGTCAAGCTGGCGCTGCGTCCCGAGCAGCGGTTCGGCTCGGATGCCGACTGGGACAAGGCCGAGGCCGAACTGCGCGAAGCAGTGGTTCGTGCTGGCATGGCAACCGAAGAGTTCGGGTGGGAAGAACTCCCGGGCGAGGGCGCGTTCTATGCACCCAAACTCGAATGGCATCTGACCGACGCGATCGGACGGACCTGGCAGGTCGGCACGATCCAGTCCGACCGGGTGCTGCCCGAACGCCTCGACGCGAGCTACATCGCCGAAGATGGCGGCAAGCACCGCCCGGTGATGCTGC
>JARXKR010000126.1:4271-6610 GCA_030271565.1 Pseudomonadota bacterium | reverse complement strand
CCCGAAGCGCAGATGGATTTCGACTTTGCCAAGGTGGTCGAGGCGAGCAAGGACAACCCGGTGTTCTATGTGCAGTACGCGCATGCCCGGATTCGCTCGACCCTGCGCAAGGGGGCGGAGGCCGGCTTTGCCCCGTCCGATGTCGCGCTCAATCAACTGGGCGAGGAAGAGCTCGAACTGATCAAACTCGGCGCCCAGTTCCCGCGGCTGATCGAGGCGGCAGCGGCAGCGCGCGAACCGCACCGCGTGGCATTTTACCTCTATGAGCTCGCCGGGGCGCTGCATGCCTACTGGAATGTCGGCAATGACCGCCCCGAAAAGCGCTTCATCGTGGCACAAGATGCCGATCTGAGCGGGGCAAGGCTTTATCTTGCCGCGCAAATCGGGCAGTTAATCAAGAACGGCCTCGCCCTGCTGGGTGTGGAGGCGGTGGAGGAAATGTAGTCATGACAGGGATTGGCGGGGATAAAGACGGCGCAGAATGGGACGAAACCCAGGACGAGCCGCTCGAAACCGAGCAACTGGCGCTGGCTGACGAGGATGAACGCCTGCCCTGGCTCGAAAGCTCGGACGACGAAGCGGATAAGGATTACGAAGGCAGCGAATTGGGCTCCACTTTGCGGATGGCCTTGATGGCCCTGATCGCGCTCGGCGTGATCGTCGGGGGGATCTACTGGGTCACCCACCGCAATCCCGATCCGGCGCTGGTCGCCGATGGCAGCCTCGTTCCCGCAGACAGCCGCCCGTACAAGGAAGCACCCAAGGATCCGGGCGGCAAGACCTTCGACGGCACCGGTGACACGAGCTTCGCGGTGTCCGAAGGCAAGAGCAAGTCGGCGCAGATGGCCGCGAGCGATGCGCCAAAGCCGGCGCCGCCCGCACCCGGCGCGGGTGCCGCGCCTGCCCCGGCGAGCGGTGTTGGCGTGCAGGTCGGCGCGTTCTCCTCCAAGGACGCTGCGGAAACTGGCTGGACCAAGCTGACGGGCCAAGCGAACGGCGCTCTGTCGGGCGTGTCGCACCGCGTGATCGCAGGCAAAGCCGACAACGGCACGATCTATCGCCTGCAGGCTGTCGCTCCCGATGCCGCTGCAGCCGGTGCGCTGTGCGGCAAGCTCAAGGGCGCGGGGATTTCGTGCCAGGTCAAGTAACGCGGTAATCCACATTGCTCGCCGCCTGGGCGCTTGCCAGCGCGGCGCGTTGCTGCGAATTTGTGGTCCATCATGACCCCTGCAATCTTTGGCCTGTCCGGAACCACGCTAAACGCCGATGAGCGCGCGTTTTTCCGTGAGGCCGATCCGCTGGGCTACATCGTATTCGGGCGCAACGTCGAAAGCCGCGAGCAATTGCGCGCGCTAACGGGCGATCTGCGGGCAATCCATGGCCGCGACCAGCTCCTGATCACGATCGACCAGGAAGGCGGCCGGGTCCAGCGGATGAAGCCGCCGGTGTGGCCGGCCTATCCGGCCGGCGCGGTGTTCGACCGGCTTTACGACCTTGCCCCGATCAGCGCAATTGAGGCGGCGCGGGTCAACGCGCAGGCGCTGGGGATCGACTTGGCCGAGGTCGGCATCACCTGCACGCACGCCCCGGTGCTCGACGTGCGCCGCGAAGGCGCTCACGATGTGATCGGCGACCGCGCCTTGGGCCACGAGCCACTGCGGGTTGCCGCGCTCGGCCGCGCGGTGCTCGACGGGCTGGCCAAAGCAGGAGTGCAGGGCACGATCAAGCACATGCCCGGCCATGGCCGCACCATGTGCGATACCCATAAGGCGATGCCGACAGTTACCGCCAGCGCTGAGGAGCTTGAAAGCGATCTGGCCCCGTTCAAGGCGCTCAATCAGGCGGCAATCGGGATGACCGGGCACTTGCTGTTCACCGCGTGGGATGCCGACAATCCGGCGACGCAATCGAAGATTGTGGTCGAACAGGTGATCCGCGGACTGATTGGCTTCGATGGACTGCTGCTCACCGACGATCTCGACATGGAGGCATTGAGCGGGACCGTGCCCGAACGCGCCGAGCGGGCCATCGCGGCGGGCTGCGACGTCGCGCTCAACTGCTGGGCGCGAATGGACGACATGACTGCGATTTGTGAGCGGCTGCCCGCGCTGGACGCGGCAGGGCAGGCGCGACTAGGCCGTGCGCTCGCCGGAATGGGCGATGCTCAGCAGGCCGACCAGGCCGAACTGCTCGCCAAACGCGATGCCTTGCTCCAATTGGCCGCAGCATGAATGCGGCGAGCTCAGCGCGGAGGCTTCGACAGGCTCAGCCTGAGCGGGTGTTGTTTGTTGGATCATTTTCCAAGTTCGCTCAGGCTGAGCCTGTCGAAGCCCGCGCGC
>JARXKR010000126.1:0-4171 GCA_030271565.1 Pseudomonadota bacterium | reverse complement strand
CACATGGTCCGCGACCGGATGGTGATGACGCTTGATTCGGCGCTGTCGCGGGTTTCGGCGATGCTCGGGGTCAATCTCGACTGGATGGAACTGCGCGATTTCCTCCCGCCGCACGCCGAACCGAAGCTGCGCCGCTCGGCATTGGCGTCGAGCTTCGTCGCCGCGCTTGAACTGGCGCGGATGGGCAAGGCCGAGATGAGCCAGGAGCATGCTTTCGGGCCGCTGCTACTGCGTGGAATCAAGGCATGAGCACTTTCGGCACCGAACAACCCGTCCTTCGACAAGCTCAGGATGATCGGAATGGATGATCTGATCCGCGCGGTCGAGGCGACTTTGTTTGCCTCCGAAACCCCGATGAGCGCCGAGGCGATCTCGCTTCATCTGGGCGGTGCGGCGGTGAAAGGCGCGCTGGCCGATCTGGCCGCGCAGTACGATGGCCGCGGGGTGCAACTGGTCGAGCGCGGCGGGCGCTGGCACTTTCAGACCGCCCCCGATCTCGCGCATTTGCTCCGCCGCGAGCGCGAGGAAGTGCGGCGGCTCAGCCGCGCGGGAACCGAAGTGCTGGCGATCGTCGCTTATCACGAGCCGGTCAGCCGCGCCGAGATCGAATCGATCCGTGGGGTGCAGACCGCCAAGGGCACCCTCGATGTGCTGATGGAAGCCGGCTGGGTAAGGATTGTCGGGCGGCGCGAGGTGCCCGGGCGGCCGGTGATCTATGCCACAACGCCCGATTTCCTGACCCATTTCGGTCTCGAAAGCCGCCGCGATCTGCCCGGAATCGATGAGCTTCGCGCTGCCGGACTGCTTGATCCGGTCGAGGATGCGCTTGCTGCGGCAATGGATGTACCGGGCGAGGCAGATGAACCCGAAAATCCGTCCGGCGCACTGGAAAGCGAAGACGAAAGCGCCTAAGTGGTCGCTGAGCGAGGGTTTGCGGCGGCTTTGTGACCGCCCGCCAGTGCAGGAGTTATCGGAATGTTTGGTTTGTCGCCGATCCACATCGTGGTTTTCGCGCTGGTCGTGCTGGTGCTGTTCGGGCGCGGCAAGGTGTCCGAATTCATGGGTGATTTCGGCAAGGGCGTGAAGAGCTTCAAGCAGGGCATGGCGGATGAAACCAATCCCCAGCCGCCCGCCGCACCGCCACAGATCCCGCCCGTGACCTCCAGTCAGGGCACGCTCAACGGCGAAACGGTCATCGATCCCGCCAGCCGTCCGCCGCAGTAAGCCGCCGCAAACCGGCGGGGCCGCAACATGTTCGACATTGGCTGGGATGAAATGCTGTTTACGGCGATCATTGCGATCGTGGTGATCGGCCCCAAGGATTTGCCGCGCGCACTGCGCACCGCCGGGCAGTGGATCGGCAAGGTCCGCCGCGTCTCGGGCCATTTTCGCTCGGGCATCGAAACGATGATCCGCGAAGCCGAAATGGAAGACATGGAAAAGCAGTGGCGCGAACAGAACGAGGCGATCATGGCCGCGCACCCGCCTAGTTCTGGTGAGGCGCCGGTCGGGGTTGACCCGGGAACGCTGATGGAGCCGCTGCCGCCTCCGCCCGAACCCGGACCAGAAATCAAGCCGCCTCCCGCTAGCAAGCCGGCAACCAAGAAAACAGCTGCCAAAAAGCCCGGCAAATCTGCCGCCAAGGCGAAGTAGATGGCCTTCCGACTGCCTGACATCGATGAAACCCAGGCCCCGCTGCTCGATCATCTGGTCGAGCTGCGCGCGCGGCTGCTGCGCGCAATCGCGGCGGTGGTGTTAGCCTTCGCAGTGTGCCTCTATTTCGCCAGCGACATCTTCGGTTTCCTGATCCGCCCGCTGACCAAGGCGTTCCCGCCGGGACAGGGCAAATTGGTTTACACCAAGCTCTATGAGGCGTTTTTCGTCGAGGTGAAGGTGGCGCTGTTCGCGGCCTTCTTCATCAGCTTTCCGGTGATCGCCAATCAGCTGTGGGCGTTCGTGGCGCCGGGGCTCTATGCCAAGGAAAAGAAGGCCTTCCTGCCTTTCCTGTTCTTCACTCCGGTCCTGTTCTTTATCGGCGCGGCGACGGCCTATTACCTGGTCATGCCCAAGGCGTTCGAATACCTGCTCAGCTTCCAGGGCCAGAAGGGTGGGCTCGATATCGAAGCGCTGCCGGCGGCCGGAGATTACCTTGGTCTGGTGATGCAGTTCATCCTCGCTTTCGGGATCAGCTTTCTTCTGCCCGTGCTGCTGTTGCTGCTAAACCGCGCGGGGATCGTCAGCCGCAAGCAGCTGATTGGCCTGCGTCGTTATGTAATCGTGATCCTGACCGGCTTTGCCGCCGTTATCACCCCGCCCGACCTGATGAGCCAGATACTGCTGCTGATCCCGCTGCTGCTGCTGTTCGAAGGATCGCTGCTGATCATGTGGCTGGGCGAGCGCAAGGAAGCCAAGGCGGCGGCGGTTTCCGAAGTGCCCGAAGTGCTGCCCTGATTAGCAGGAGCCAAATCTAGCCCAAATCCGCCTATGCTGAGCTTGTCGAAGCACTGTCCTTTTCTTCGTGCCTCACTCGCAAACGCCCGAAGAAAGTGCAGTCCTTCGACAAGCTCAGGACAGACGGGTTTAGGGGGTAAGGTTCCCCCAAGTGAGGCTCAGCCCCCCGGCTTTTTCGCAGTCGCCGCATCCCACACCTGCACCCCGCCGACATAGACCTTGCTGACCTTGGTCTGCGCCAGATCGGCCGGGCTCGAGAGCAGCGGATCGCGGTCGACCAGGATGAAGTCGGCGCGCTCGCCCGCGACCAGCCGCCCGAACCGGCCTTCGGCGAAGCCAGCATAAGCGCCGTTGACGGTATAGGCTGCGAACGCTTCCTCGCGGGTGACCCGTTCCTGCGGCTGCCACCCGCCTTGCGGCTCACCGTCCGGACCCTGCCGGCTGATCGCGGCGGCCATCCCGACAAACGGGTCAGAAAGCTCCACCGGCGCGTCCGAGCCGAAGGCCAGCTTGGCCCCGGTCGCCTGGATCGATTTCCACGCATAGGCGCCTCTGAGCCGGTCGGGGCCGAGTCGCTTTTCGGCCATCAGCCGGTCCGAGGTCTGATGCACTGGCTGCATCGAGGCGATCACGCCGTTCCTGCCAAACCGCGGGATATCCGCCGGATCGACGATCTGCGCATGCTCGATCCGCCAGCGCCGGTCGCCGCCGTAGGTCGGGGCCAGATCCTCGATCGCGCCAAGCACCGCAGCATTTGCCTCATCCCCGATGGCGTGGACCGCCACCTGGAAATGATCGAGCGCGGCGCGGCTCATCATGTTTTTGAGCGCGGTGTCATTGGTGATCCGCAAACCCTTGGCGGTGGGCGCGTCGCTGTAGGGCAGCTTGAGGCTTGCCCCGCGTGAGCCAAGTGCGCCATCGGCGTAAAGCTTCACCCCGTTGAGCCGCAGCCGATCGTCGTAAAGCCACGGCGTCGGCCCGGTGCCGCCGATCAGCACCATGTTGTCGATGCCCGAAGCATAGGCCATCACCCGCATTCGCAGCCGCCCGGTGTCCCCGGCGCGGCGGAAGGTCTGCCAGTCTTCGATGCTGGTGCCCATGTCGGTCGACGCGGTGACGCCGCGGCTGAAAAAGATGTCCTGCGCCACCGCGAAAGCAAAGTCGCGGTCTTCGGGGCGGGGTGGGGGGACAACCTTGTCGACCAGTGAAGTGGCGTTGTCGATCAGCACGCCGGCGGGTTTGCCGCCTGGCGTAGCCCGCTCGATCTTGCCGCCCGCGGGATCCTTGGTGGCGGCGGTGACTCCCGCAATTGCCAGCGCGCGACTGTTCGCCCAGCCGGCGTGCCCGTCGACCCGCTCGAGCCAGACCGGCTGACCCGGCACGATCGCATCGAGGTCGGCGGCGGTCGGATAGCGCTTTTCGGGCCACAGTTCCTGGTTCCAGCCGCGCCCGAGGATCCACGGGCGATCGGGATGGGCCTTGGCATAGGTGGCGATCTTGGCCAGCGCTTCGGCCAGCGAATGCGTGTCGGACAAGTCGAGCGTCATCGCGGCAAAGCCGACCGACATCACGTGGGCGTGGCTGTCGATCAGCCCAGGCATGACGTAAAGTCCCTTGCCGTCGAGCAGGTAGGTCGTGCGCGGGCGCTTGTCGCCGCGGTGGAGCACCTTGGCCACGCGGCCATCGTCGCCGATCACGAGGCCGGTGAAATGGTCGATAC
>JARXKR010000125.1:3169-6651 GCA_030271565.1 Pseudomonadota bacterium | reverse complement strand
AGACTGTCGATCCCGACATTGCCCGCCATGCGCCATAGCTGCCAGCGCGGCATGCCGATATTGCGCGCCTCCCACACCATATAAAGCCCCATCGCTGCAGTGACCACGTCGCCGACCACTGGTATGAGCCCGACAATTGCATCGAGCCCGACCCTGCGACCGCCCAGTCCGGGCACCTCGAACAGCCCTTCGAGCAGGTTCTCGAGCGCTTCGACCCGGCGCCGGACCGAATGCGGATCGGTGCCCAGCGGCAAAGTCATGGTCATCGGTTGCGGCTTCACTGGCATGGCTGCGACACCTCGAATGGCGCGGGAGGGATGCGCCCGCGCGAACTATTTGGGGATGAAGGCGAGCGGCATCAAGGGATGGACCCCCCAGCGGTTGGCAGCAAAGCCGCTGGCCGAGCTGACCAGCGACCAGCGGATCGGCACCCCGAACGGGATATAGGTATTGGCCATCGTCAGCTGGGCTTCAGCCTGGGCAAACAGATCGGCCCGCTTGACCAGGCTGGGCTCGGCCTGCGCCTCGGCCACCAACTTGTCCGCCGCCACGCTGCACAAGCCGCGGGCATTGGCGCAGCTCAGCTGGTTAAAGAACCACGCCGGGCGATCGTAGCGGGCCATCCGGTCGATCAGCCGCAAATCAGCATCGGCGCCCGGCGCGACCCGCTGGACGCTTAGTCCGATTGCCTTGAGATCGCTGCCCAGCCGCTCAAGCAGTAAGTCCGCCCCCGGCCCGGCCGGCAAGGCCACGCGCAAAGTCACCGGGCCGTGTCCGGCGACCTTCCACTGCGCCACGCGCGCCGACGCGACCGCGCGGCGCTCATCGATCGTGCGGCCCAGCCAGCGTTCGGGAATCGTCCCGTTGTCGCCTTCCAGCCCGGGCGCGATCACCCGGGTGGTCGCGGTCCAGCCGCCGATGTTGAACATCGCGATCAAGGCGTCGCGGTCGATCGCCATGGCAATAGCCTCGCGGTTCTCGGGCTTGCCGAGAAAGCCGTTGTCATGAACCACCGCGAGACCGAACAGCCCGGTGACCGGATCGAGCCGGATCGAACCGCGCCCCACCCCGGCAAGGTCGAGCCGGGGGAAATCGGCAAAGCCCCCGCCCAGTACAAGATCGGCCAGGCCCAGATTGAACAATTCGATCGCGCGGGCGGCGGGGGTCGCCGAAAGCCGCAACGGGCGGACCAGTTTCGACCAATTCTCCTGTTGTGGCAGTCCGCGGTCCTCGGGCGGGATCGTGCGGAGTAGCACACCGCTGAGTTTGCGTTCCTTGTCAGCGGCGCGGCTGGCCTTCATCGGTCCGGCCCCCCGGCCGGCATAAACCACCCCTAGTTCGGGCTGCGCGAGCAGCTGCAGCATGTCGGGCATTTGCTGGCGGAGCCTGATCTCGATCACCCGGCCCGCCATCGCGCGGACTTCCTCGATCGCGCCAAGATCCGCGCCGAACGGCTGCCCTGACTGGGCGCGGATCGCTTGCATCAGCGCGGCGCGCGCGCTCTCGGCATTGATCGGAGTGCCATCGGGCCAGGTTCCGTCGCGCAGCCGGAAAATGTAGCTCATCCCGTCGTCGGTGACGATCCAGCGGTCGGCCAGCGCAGGGACCACACGGCCTTGCTCGTCGAACGCGACCAAGCCCTCGGTCGTGGCCGCACGCAACAGTTGCGCGGCCAACGGCAGTTGCGCCCCGCCGACAAAGGTCGAGCCGGGATCGCCGATTGCCAGCACCTCGACCGGGCGGTCGTCACTGCCGAAGCAGCCCGACAGGGTCGCTGGCAGGGCCAGCGCGCACAGGGTCAGGAGCAGTCGAAGCGGCGGCATGGCGCCGGGTCTTATCGGAATTTGCCGCAGGGGCACAGCCGCTTTCCGGCTATCGCTAAAGTCTCAGAGCTTGCGCAGTGCGCCCGGCTCGACATTGGCCAGCGGCGGGCGGACGAATCGCGGCGTGCGTTCCCCCTCTTCGACCGAGGCCCGGGCAACGCGCGGATCGATGTCTTCGCGAAAGGCGATGCCGAACCGGGCATCCTGCACCCAGGCGACCGATCCTTCGACCCAGCCGACATTGCGGACGTTGACCCAGGCGACCTGGCCGCGCTGGACCGCCGGGCCGCCTTCGGCCATCAGCCCGCCGGCCGAGAGGTTGCGCACGCGGATCCGGTGGTCGCCTTCGATGCCATCGATCCGCAAGTCAGCCATAACGAACAGGCTGTCGCGTGCGATCTGCCGGTGGTCGTTATCGGACATGATGGTTCGGTTTCTCCTGGCTTACGGATCGCCGTTCATCCGCTGTCGCGGATATACGAGTGGCAATCTGACTAAAGCTTAAATCGCAGTGGCAAAAAAGCAGTTAACGCCCGATCAGTATTTTCAATCGTCGCGCGAGATTTTTTCGCGGCGCTCATGCGCTTCCTGGGCTTCGACCGTCATGGTCGCGATCGGGCGGGCAGAAAGCCGACCCAGACCGATCGGCTCGCCGGTCACTTCGCAGTAGCCGTATTCGCCTTCCTCGATCCGCCGCAGGGCCGAATCGATCTTGGAAATGAGCTTGCGCTGGCGGTCGCGGGTGCGAAGTTCGATGCCCCAGTCGGTCTCGCTCGAGGCGCGGTCGTTGAGATCGGGTTCGCGGATCGGGCCGTCCTGCAATTGCTGGAGCGTATCCTGCGCCGCGACGTGGATCAGCTTCTTCCATTCGAGCAACAGCCGGCGATAATAATCCAGCTGCGGTTCGGCCATATAGGGGTCGGCTTCGCTAGGGGCATAATCGCCCGCAATCGCCCGTTTGGCCTTGGCCAGGACGTCAATCTCTTCACCGAGAACCGTCGCCATAATCTCTCCACACCAAACCGGGACTGCCACGTGGTCCTGCGGCTTCGGGTAATCCCGATAGCCCCGCGGTGCCGCCCGAGCGCGCCTATAGTGCTGGGTAGATTCCCGCACAAGCACCAATCAATGCGGCGCTTTAGATTGATGGATATTAGGCGCGGATTAACGGTAACGCGCGGCAAACGGTCACATTTTCCGGTTATCGGTAGTTCGCGATGCTTCCAACCGGGACAATTCTTGCCCGGCGTTAACCTTTTGTTGAGCATGTTCGGGAAGGTTCAGCCTTGTCGGCAGGCTTGGGGGCTTGCCCAACGGGGGTAAATCGAGATGAGCATAGCCTGGATCCACAACGGCGCAGTAACTGGCGCACACGAAACAACCGAAGACCTGCTGGTCGCCAGCTGCCTGGCCGCTGCGGCGCAAGGCGAGATCAGCGCCTACTACGATCTGGGGGTAGCCTATTCGACCGGCAGCCACGGGGTCGATTGCGACCTCATCGAAGCGCACAAGTGGTTCAACCTCGCTGCAGTCTCCGGCCACGGCGAAGCGCAGTTGTGCCGCGCCGACATTTCGGAAGAAATGACCGCCCGCGAAATCGCCGAAGCCCAGCGCCGCGCACGCGAATGGATCGCCGCTTCGCACCGCCGCGCGGCCTGA
>JARXKR010000125.1:0-3069 GCA_030271565.1 Pseudomonadota bacterium | reverse complement strand
TCGCGGGTCAGGTAGGGCTGGCCCCATTTGCGCGCGCCAGTGTCCTGATAGAAGAGCCAGAATGCGTCCCAATGTTCGGGCCGGATCTGATCGCCACGGAAGGTCTTGATCTCAACACCGTTTTGCGCCGCCGCGCGTTCCTTGCGGATGGCCTTGCGCTTGCGCGATGACAGCGCGCCCAAGAATGCATCGAAACTGGCGTATTTACGATTGTGCCAGTGAAACTGGATATCGCTTCGCAATAGCCACCCCGCTGCCTCGAATAACGGCAACTGCGCGGTTTCGATGAAGGTCGCATGCGCCGACGAGAGCCCATTCGCCTCGCACAATTGCTCGGCGGCGCGGAGCAGCGGCAGGCCGAGCGCCGGATCGGCCAGGAGCAACCGCGGGCCACTGGCGGGCGTGAACGGCGCGGCGATCTGCAGCTTGGGATAATAGCTCCCCCCGGCGCGCTGCCAGGCGTCGGCCCAGGCATGATCGAACACATATTCGCCCTGGCTATGCGCCTTGAGGTAGGCGGGCAGCGCCGCAATCAGGCGGCCGTCATCGGCGGTGATTGTGATTGGCGCGGGCGACCAGCCGGTGCCGGGGCCGACGCTGCCCGAATCTTCCATCGCCGTCAGGAAGGCGTGGCGCATGAACGGATTGCCGCCGGCCAGCGCGTCCCACTCGGCGGCGGGCAAGAGCCCGACTGACCCCGCGACCCGCGCCTCGATCACGCCACCCCGTCCCCTTCGGCAATCGGCGCATCGGCATAATGCGCGGCGCGGTCGCGCAGTTCCGGACTGCGCACGGTCCAGGTCAGCAGCGGCAGGCCGCGCTTGCGCTGCGCGTCAGCAAAGCGGCTGGGCAGGTCGCGAATGTCGTAGGCGAGGAAATCGGGCCGCGCAGTCCACAACGAGAGCCGTCGTTTGACCCTCCCGGGCAAGGTTTTGCCGTTCTCTTCGGTCACCACCAGCCCGCGCACGGCTATCGGCGCATGGACTGCAAACCAGTGCACTACGCGCGGATCGAAGCTCATGATCGCGTGCGGACCAATATAGCCTTCGAGCGCACGTTTTACTGCGAGGCACAGCGCACCAACCCGGGTGCTGGTTTGGCGCGGCGACTTAATCTCGATCAGCAGCGGAACCTTGCCGCCAACTTGCGTCAGCAGCTGGGGCAACGTCGGAATTGTGTCCGCTCCGCCTGACAAGTTGATCCGGCCCAACTCCCCGGAAGTGCGCGCCGAAAGCGGTCCGTTCTCACTCGTCAGCCGGTCAAGTTCGCCATCATGGAACACCACCGCCTGCCCGTCGCGGCTGCGCTGGACATCGCATTCGATCCCCATACCATTCGCAATCGCTGCAGCAAAAGCGCTCGGCGAATTCTCCGGCACGCCCGCCAAATGCAGCCCGCGATGGGCGTATTCCCACTGCCCGAGCCACGCCACCTTGGCCGGCTTGGGTGGCGGAGAGCGCCAGCGATCAAGCAGTGCGAATAGCAACGATCGCATCCACTTCGACCGCCACGCCGAGCGGCAGGCTCGGTGCGCCTACCGCTGCGCGCGCATGCTTTCCGGCCTCACCAAACACCGCCACCATCAGCTCTGAAGCACCGTTGGCGACCTTGGGCTGATCAGTAAAATCCGTGGTGCAATTCACGAATGCGCCCAGTTTCACGACCCGTTCGACCCGGTCGAGCGAACCCAATGCGGCTTTGAGCTGCGCGAGGATCATCAGCCCGCAACCCTGCGCGGCCAAAATGCCCTGCTCGAGCGACACATCCTCACCCAGCCGGCCCTTGACCAACACGCCATCGACGAACGAGACCTGCCCCGAAACGTAAGCGAGGCCTCCGGCGATCACGACCGGGACATAGGCCGCAACCGGAGCGGCAGCGACGGGAAGGGCCAGACCCAATTCGGCAAGCTTTGCTTCAACAGACATAAGTTACTCCTGAATGCGTCCGAGCAGCCACGGCAAGGCGTGCGCCCAATTGTCGATACGCGCGTGAGCATGTCCAGCCTCGAAAGCGCAAGTAATATGCGGTGCCAGCGTTTGTTCGCCGCACAAGTGCAGGCGGTCGATCTCGGGAACCATTTCGGCAGCAGAGCCATGGTGCTGGGCCAGATCGTCGATAAACACCGCCTTGGACGGCCGATACTGCTGGAGAATGGCCTGCAGCGCCGGGCCTTTGGGGCCCTGATTGGTGAATACGGGAACGTCGATTCCATGCGCGAGCAATTGCTGGCGGCGCGGTTCGTTGTGCCGGTCTGTCAGGTTGGTCAGGATCACAACGTCGGCGTGTTCCTTCAGCGTGTTGATTGCGTCTACGGCCCCCAGGATCGGCGTCTGGCGGTGCATTTCGCCATCGAAGAACGCGCCGAGCAGCCGCCAGATCTCGGCCGGTTCGACCGGCTCACCGCTTTGCTTGTCGCGGATCGCGGAGGAGAAATCGTTGCCGATCAGCTTGAACGAGACGTCCTGTGTTTCGTCGAGCCATTGGCCAAACGGGACGATCATGTGCAGCAGCACCTCGTCGCAGTCGCTGATGATCAGGGGGCGGCTCATCCAGCAAAGCTCATTTGGTCAGACTTTCGCGGGCGGCGGCAAGCTGCGCCGGGGTTACATCCAGCGCTTGCGCAGCCGCGACCAGATCGGGTTCATGCGCGCACAGGAAATCGAGCACTGCGCCCAGCAGCGCCGGATCGTCCAGCCCGGCGCGCAATTCATCGGAAGTCAGCCCGGTCAGGCTGAGCAACCGCTCGGCGCGCGGACCATCGCCCAGCACCCAGCCGAGCGCCGAAAGCGCCAAGATCGAAGCGTCAGGCGCGGGGGATTGGGGTTCGCGAAGAATTGTCAGTCTCACCAATAGTGCGTAGGGCTGCGCAATGGCAAAGCGCATCCTTGTTGTCGAGGACAACGACCTCAACCGCAAGCTGTTCTGCGATGTGCTCAAGAGCCAGGGCTACGCGGTCGAACCCTGCGCCGACGGGATGCTCGCGCTCGATGCCGCGCGGCAATTCGTCCCCAACCTGATCATCATGGATATCCAGCTGCCCAATGTTTCGGGGCTCGACCTGATCGA
>JARXKR010000004.1 GCA_030271565.1 Pseudomonadota bacterium | reverse complement strand
CCGCCGCCACCTGCCGCGCCACCACTGTATCGACGGCCGCGCCGATCACCCGGTCGAATTCGTCAGGATCGACGGGATCGCCGCGTTCGGCTGCGAACACCAGATCGGTCACCGCTTTCGATCGCGGCAGTGAACCGACGTGAGTGGTCGCGATACGTTCGGTCATCGGTGTATCTCCTAAGAATTTTCGATTGGCGACAGTTGGCCTATCCGGCCAGTCGGGCGGTTTTGCCCCGGATAAGACTGCCCGAGAATAATCGTTTTTCAGGTCCGAGATCAGGATTTTCAATTTGATCGAACAGCATCGAAATGGCTGCCGTGGTCATTCGCCCGACCGGCTGACGCATGGTCGTCAGATCGTAGCTGCGCCACTTCGCCGGGGCCACTCCGTCAAACCCGACAATGGACAAGGTTTCGGGGATTTGGTGACCAAAATCGAGCCTGGCCGCATCCATGGCACCCAAAGCCATCGTGTCGTTGGCAGAGATAATCGCGTCGATCCGTTTGTCCTTGAGCAAGCGAGTGGCGGCGTCGTAACCGCCTTGATACGAGAAATCACCCCGCTCAATGGGAACACTGGTGAGCCCGGCCAGTGCCAGACGATCGAGTGCGCCATTGACCCTTGCTTCCCCAACCGTGGAGTCGGTCGGCCCTCCGATAATAGCAAAATTGCAGCAACCGCTGGCGATCATCCCGTCAACCAGCAAGGCCTCGCCGGCAGCGAATTCGCAGGCGACGGAGGCCACGGGCACACCGTCCGATTGACGATTGTAAAGCACCAGAGCCGTGCCGCGGGCTTTGAAGGTGCTGAGCTGGTCGTCCGAAAGTCGGGCCGCAACGATTGCCCCGTCAACCTGGTAACGCCAGACCTGATCCAGAATTTCGTCGATTTCGCTTTCGGATTTGAGCGCAAACAATAGCACGCGCGCACCGCGTCCCGACAGCCCCTGGGTAAGCTCGGCGAGAACTTCGGGATAATGCAGGTTGGTAAGGTTTGAAATGATGACTGCGATCATGCCCGATCGTCGGGTGATGAGCCCTTGCGCGATCGCGTTGGGCCGATAGCCCAACTCGTCCGCCGCCGCCATCACTCGGGCACGGGTGGCTGGAGCGATCGAAGCCCCTGGCCGAAAACAACGCGAAACAGCGCTTTGCGAAACCCCGGCCAGCAGCGCAACGTCATAAGACGTTCCGCCCGCTCTTACCGATTTCGACCGCTTAATTGGCATCCCCTGCAGTTCTCCACTTGCTCGCGCAATCATATAGCATGGATCGATTTGGCAGTTTGCTGCCCGAACTTGTCCATCCTAAGAGCAACCGCAAGGGCTTGCAATGCGCTGCGGCTGCGGACGAAAGTATGGTCATCACGATAAGGCAAAAGAGAAAGCAAATGGCTCACCAAGTCGGCGCGGGTGAGCGGAACTAGCCTTGGCGAACGGTTGCAAGTCAATCTGCGACCGACGACCCGTGTTGCAATCGCCCTGGAAACAAGCGGCGCTCGGCGGGCAAATGCTGGTTTTCAATGCGCAGCGCCATCATATCGACCGCTGCCTTCGCCATATGTTCGATCGGCTGATCGACCGATGCGATGCTATGGCTAAGCCAGCGGGACGCTTCGACCCCGTCAAACCCTGCAACCGCGACGTCCTGGGGCACGCGCTTTCCCAATTTATGGACCAGAGCGTCCTTGGCACCGATTGCCATCATGTCGTTGGCGGCAATGATCGCCTCATAATCGTCAATGCCGCGTGCCGCCCAGTCCAGGACCGCAGCAACGCCGCGATCGTAATCGAAGTCGCCGCGAAATTCGGCAACGACATTCGCGCCATTGCGGGCGAGTTCCTCTTCGACGCCGCGCATCCTCTCGTTACCGACGAAGGCCTCAGCGTACGACCGGATCAGCGCGATGCGCCTGGCGCCTGATGCGAGCACATGCCGCGCAATCAGAACTCCCGAGGCATAATGGTCGCAACTGACCGACGCTACGCCGTCCTCGCCCGGTCGATTGTAAAACAGCAACGGCACCTGCGCAGCGGCAAGATGGTCGAGGTCCTCCTGCGGAATCGGGGCGGCGGCGATGACGCCATCAAGCTGATAGGACAATATATGATCGATAACCGCCCCGATCTCATCCACATCTTCGAGCAGGAACAGCATGACCCGGACGCCGATCAACGAAAATGCCTGCGACAAAGCAAGCAGCACGCCGGGATGATGACGGTTGGTTTCGTTGAACAGGATCAATCCCACGACGTTCGAGCGCCGGGTAGCGACGGCACGCGCCATCACATTGGGCCGATAACCAAGCTCGCGGGCGGCACGAAGGATATGGGCGCGCTTTTCCGGCGCCACACTGGCTCCGGGGGTGAAAGCGCGGGATACTGCCGAAGCCGACACCCCTGCAACGCGTGCAACGTCTACCGATGTCAGCCGGCGGGCTGCCCCTTTCTTGTCTTTGTTATCGGGAGTCCGGGGTCGCCGACCTGAGCCGCTCACGGACGATCACTCCATCCCGTACGGCGGGGAACAACAGCTGCAAAATCACTCATGGCTACATGCTTATCCCCGAAGTGCCGGGCAGGCAACGAATGGAGGTGTTTATTGCGAAACCCACTTTGCTGAGCCTTAATTCGGATCCCACATGGTCCACCGTCACTGCTTGATCGAGCGCCTGCGCACGCTTTTGTTTGCTTCGCCAAAAACATGTCGGCAAAAGGCGCATATTGCAAGCGCGTGCAGATATTCGAATCGCGCCGGCAGGCAAGGGGGATTAGGTGAGCGATTTTCAGGCAGAGAAGCAGTTGGTTCGTGCCTATCATGACGAACTGGCGCTTGCGACGCCCGATTCAGTGGTCAGCATCCTGCAGCGCTACACCGCGCCCGATTGGCATTGGCGCGGCATGCATCCGTTCCACGAGCAATTCGGGGCAGAGGCCGTCGCGGACGTGTTCTGGACGCCATTTCTGACTGCAATGACGCGCGTACAGCGACGCTCCGACATCTTCATGGCCGGCCTCAACGAGGTCGACGGCTTCAAGGGGCGCTGGGTTGTTCAGATGGGCCATTTGATGGCGCTGTTCGACAAGCCGTATCTCGGGATCCTGCCGACCGGAAAGATCGCGATGCTGCGTTTCGCTGAGTTCAATCGCGTCGAGGGCGGACGCATCATCGAAACAGCGATGTTCGTCGATTTGCTTCACCTGATGGCCCAGGCGGGCCAGTTCCCGCTGCCTCCACAGACCGGAGCGCAGCTCGTCCAGCCGGGCCCGATGACGCATCAGGGGGTGATGCACGAACGTCAGGATCCTGCGCTGGGCGAGCGCTCGCTCGCGGCGATCAACGCTCTACTGGGGAATCCGAAATCGAAGGAACTCGGCATCACCGAAGCCGAGCGGCTGCGGCGGGTCTGGCACGACGACATGATCTGGTGGGGCCCCGGCGGAATCGGTGCGAGCTATACGATCCCGCGCTATCTGAAGCAGCATTCGGAACCGTTCAGCGATGGTCTGCATACCGGGTACAATTTCAACGGCCATTTGTGCCGCATGGCCGAGGGCAATTTCGGCGGCTTTTTCGGCTGGGCAAATCTGACCGTGTTCAACTCGGGCGGCTACCTGGGCATGACCAAAGGGCCCGCGCCGTCAGAGATGCGCGTGGTCGATCTCTACCGAGTGCAGGACGGCAAACTCGCCGAGAACTGGATATTCATCGACATACTCAACTATCTCGCCATCCAGGGGTTGGACGTGCTGGGTCGCATGCAACGCATCCGCGAATATTGAGGACTTTGGCCCGATATCGCAGCTGTCCCTGCGAATGATGGCACTTGGCTGTGGATGTCGATTGCCAAAAGCCACCGCCAGGCGAAAGGACGAAAACCTCCACCCGTGAAAGCGAATGCACTTTATTGCACCGCTTTTATAGAATCTCTCGACGCAGCCCACCAGTCCATGTAGATTTCGGTAATGACGGCGCTTGCATTGTCGTAAATATCGGATAACATTCGCCGGGGAAACATTCCGGAGGGGGACTAATGACCATTTCGCACACCAGAAAGCTTCGGGGCGCAATGCTCGCTGCCGTGTCTATAACCGCGTTCTCGCTCGCGAGCCCGGTCTTGGCGCAGGCCGCTCCAGCGCCAACGCCAACGCCAACGCCAACAGTCGATGATCAGGACCGAGTTACCGACATTGTTGTCACAGCTCAGCGGCGCGAGGAGTCAGTTCAGAAGGTTCCTCTATCGATAGTCGCAATTTCGGGTGAGCAGCTCCGGAACCAGGACATACGTGACATTACCCGGCTTGAACAAGCCGTTCCCGGCCTTCGCATCGCGCGTTCGGGCGCGGCCGCTCGTCCAGCGATCCGCGGCGTTTACACCGAAGCCATTCAGGCCAATTCGGACCCTCGCATCGGCTTTTATATTGACGAAATCTATCAGTCGCGTCTGCAGCAGACGACCGGCGCGTTCATCGATCTGGAGCGGGTCGAGGTTCAAAAAGGTCCGCAGGGCACGCTGTTCGGTCGCAACAGCTTGGGCGGCAACATCGCGCTGACCAGCGCCAGGCCAACCGACCAGTTCGAGGGCGGTTTTGGGCTGATCTACGGCAACTACAACCGCGTCAAGGCCGAAGGGTTCATCAACCTGCCGATCGCCGACGGCCTTGCACTGCGCGTCGCGGGTGCGGTTGATCGTCATGATCCCTACTACAAAAGTACCGTGAACAGCCGCGCCAGCATCGGTGACCAGAATTACCAGTTCATCCGCGCCAGCTTGCGCTACGCTCCGTCCGGCAGCCGTCTCGAAGTGATCCTGCGCGGCTCATACTTCGATGAGGACGATCGCGGCCTCAGTTCGTTCAACGCCAAAAACATCGGCGCGATCGTCGATTCGTCGTTGATCCGCGCGCCCGGCGGCAGCGTCACTTTCAACGGCGCGACCTACCCGTTTCCGAACGGCTATAACGGCGGCAACTATGCTACCGGAGTGCTGGTGCCGTTCAGTCCGGTTTTCCGCGACGGCATCGCCGATATCGGCGGGGCAGACATCGGCATTCCAATTCCGGGGAAATACGGCGTCCTCTACGATTTCCCCGCCCAGAACCGGGTGAAGGCGAAGAACGCTTCGGCGGCGATTAATTTCAACCTCAGCGACGATATCCGCCTGCGCTCGATCACCGGCTACAGTGATTTCCTGACCTACAACCGCAGCGACGGCGACGGGAGCCCGATCCCGTTCTCCGAATTCTACTTCATCACCAAGGCGGTGACGTTCTCGCAAGAACTGCAACTGCAATCGGCAAACCGCTCAAGCCCGCTGCAATATACACTTGGCGCGTTCTACATGCTCGATAAGGTCAACGAGGCCGGTGCGACCGTCGTTTCGGGCAGCAATTACACCACGCTGACGGCCGCGGCGAACGGCCTGCCGGCACTCTATGGGTCGGGCAGCAACTGCGGCTTTACATATTCGCCGCTGGTCGCGCCGTTCTCGTGCAATCTCAACAACACGACCGCAGCCGACGGCATTGGTCCGGCGGCGGCGCGGACGAAGTCGTACGCCGCTTATGGCCAGGCCTCGTATACCCTCGACGACAAGCTGACGCTGACGGCAGGCATACGTTACACCGTGGATGAAAAAGGATACAAGAACACCGCGCAAATCGGCACCACGTTCGTCGGCGGTTATGTCGCGGCGCAAAATGCTGCGGCAGTCGCGGCTGGCCAGCCCATCCCGTTCCCGGCTGCCGCCTATCGCGCGGTTAACCCGTTTAACCAAAACCGCTCCACTGCCTTCAATCAGGTTTGCGGCGGCTTCACACCGGGAACGTTCGGCGCAGCGGGTACCAACACCATAGTCGGTACCGTGCCAAACTACCTGGTCACGCGGTGCGGACAGCGGACGTTCAAATACGTCACCTATCGCCTCGCGGCCGACTATCGGCTGACGCCCGACAATTTGATCTACGCCAGCTATTCGACCGGCGTGCACTCAGGCGGGTTCGGTTCGCCGTTCGTCACTACGGCAGTGCCGCAGGGTGAATTCGCCGCGTTCAACGCCGAGCGCGCTCGGTCGTTCGAGATCGGTACCAAGAACACTTTCTTTGATCGCAAGCTGCAGATCAACGCTGCGGCGTTCTATACGCGGTACAAGGACAACCAGGTCCAGGGCTCGCAGTTCGTGTCAACCGGCGCGAACACCGGCGTCACCATCGCGACGATAACCAATTCCGGCGATACAATCGCGCCCGGTGCCGAACTGTCGTTCATCGCCAAGCCAGTACCGCGGCTCACGCTACGCGGGTCGGTCAACTATCTCCACGCGCGCAACACCGTGGCGCCACTCGGTATCTTCACCAGTGGCCTGTGCACGATCTCGACCGGTTCGGGGCCGTGCGTGACCAACCCGGTTGAAACCCGAGCGGGTCTGGGCAGCGGGTTCTTCCCGAACCCGTTCACCAATCCCGAACTGTTCGTGCCGATCAAGAACTCCGCTGGCGTCATCACCGGTTACGACTCCTTGTTCTTCGGTCGAAAGACCCGCGTGCAGAACACGCCTGATTGGACTGGTTCGTTTGGCGCGTCGTACGAAATCGAGCTAGGCTGGGGCGCAACGTTGACGCCGGAGTTCGACGTGCTTTACAGTAGCAATTATCTGTTAAGTGCCTCAGCACCTAACGTAGTGCAATCGGCCTATGCCAAGGTTGATGCTCGGCTTACATATCGCACCGAGAGCGGGCTTTCGATCCAGGCGTTTGTGCAGAATCTTACCGATAAGGCAACGCTTGGACGGGTCACAACCGGCACATTGTCAGCTCAGGGAACCTATTCGGATCCCCGCACCTACGGCGTTAGACTCGGGTATAAATTCTGACCGGGAACTGCCATGGCCCAGGATTGCGGCGAAGCAATCCTGGGCCGTACTTTTTGCGAAGTGCGAGTGAAATGATCCACGAAGGCCTTCCGTTCGCGCTACCCGAGCGCCCGCAGGTCACGCGCATCCGCCAACGCGACACCGCCGAACTGCGTATGTCGTCGGGCGTGCGAACGCAGCCGATGGCGGGTTTCGAAGACGACTTCACCGACATTGTCGATTACATCGTTCGCATCACCGAACAGATTTGGACCGACCGCGCGGTCGGCCGTATCTATGATACTTACGATGCCAGCTGCACGGTTTACACCACCAGCGGCATCGTCCGTTCGGTCGAGGAAGTCATCGCCTCGACAACAATGGGCATTCATGGTGGTCCAGATGGCGAAACGCACCATCTCAACATCGCCTGGAGCGGTGATGAGACCGAGGGCTTTTACACCTCGCATCTCGGCTTCGCTCGCTCGACTAACGTCGGCGCTTCGCCGTACGGGCCGGCCACCGGACGCCGGCTTGGCCGCTTTTTTGTAGCCGACTGCGTCAGTCGCGATAACCGGATCCACACCGAGTGGCTGGTACGCGACAACGGTGCTGCAGTGCGTCAGATGGGCTTCGATTTGCATGAGACCGCGCAGCGCCTCGCGCAAGTGCCGCTGCTCGAAACGCCGGCCGTTTCGGTGCCGACACGGCTGCAGGGGCAGGCGCCGCGCAAGCCATATGCCGGGCCGACCGATACCGCCGAGGGCTGGGTAGCCAATCATTTCAGTCGCATCTGGAATATGCGGCGGTTCGATCATATCGCCAGCGCTTATGCACCCGACGTGATCGCGCACTGGGCTGGCGGGCGGGTGGCATCAGGCCAGCGCAACCTTGCCTCGCTGATCATCGGTCTGCTCGCCAGCGTGCCCGACGCAATGCTGCGGGTCGAGCATGTCTGTTGGTCGAATGAGACCGACGGCATTATCGTCGCTGTCCGCTGGACGCTCGAAGGAACGACGCGTCCCGGTGGTCTGCTTGGTGAAGCTCCCGCAGGAAAGCCGGTTTCGGTCATGGGAATGACCCATATGCGCTTCGCGGGCCCGGTCGTCGCCGAGGAATGGACCATGTTCGACGAAGTGGCGATCCTGGCGCAGGCCTATCGAAACTAACCTTCGTCGGGCACAAGGCTGGCCGTTTCTGCCTGCTTTTTTAGGTCGAGCGCGGCGCGCGTTGCATCGTGTGTCGCGCGGGTGACGCGCAAGAAACAATAGCTCGCAGCGGCAATCAGCCCTGGTATCGTCGACAGCACCGTCGCAAGCGCAAGGTTTGAAAGCACACCAGGATCGACCGCGCCGGGTATCGCCTTTGCCGGAAATGCAATCAGCGCCAGCACCCAGCCCGCAAGAGCCGTACCAAGCGCCTGGTCGATCCGGGCAAAGAACGTGCGCGTCGAATAGAGGATGCCTTCCTGACGGATGCCGTACCGCAGCTCGTTCTCGTCGGCGATGTCGGCGAGCGCTGAATAGACCGTCGTGGTCATCAGGCTGTAGGCAATATGTCCCAACGCGCCAAAACCCATGACGATCCACATGATGCCAGCAGTCGTGTGGCTGATAACGCCAAGCCAGCCAAGCAGCGGCGCGATCGCAGGGCCGACGGCGTAGAACATCACGGCAAAAACGCCCGTCCAGCGCTTCTCGAACCGCGCGTGCACGCGCTTCACGACGAAAGCGGCAAAAGCATAGCCACAGAAGCTGCCAATGACGAACAGCCCGATTTGATCGTTGGTCAGCTGCCAGAAATAGCTGAGCGTATAAAGCGAAAGCCCTGACCGTACCCCGACCATCAGCGACAGGAAAAACAGCCCGACCAGCAGCACGACATAGTTGCGGTTCGACAGCGCGCGCCCCGCGTCGCGGAACCATTCGGTCAGCCCGAACTTCGCGGTCGTGTCCGCCGGGCGCGGCAGATAAGGGATGAATTTTCGGGTCGACCAACTCGAATAGCTCAGCAGCAGCAGGATCGCGACGCCGAAGCTTGCCGAGAACGCCGGCCAGCGCGTTGGATCGAGCGTGCCGTTCTTGTATTGCACACTGCTGGCGAAGAAAAAGCGGAACGACAGCACCCAGGCGATCGTATCGCCGAGCCACAGGCAGACGGTATTGAACCCCATGATGCTGGTACGCTCAAGATAGTCGTTCGACATCTCGCCGCCGAGCGCGAGGTGCGGGGTATGATAAAGCGTCAGCGCTTGCAGCAGCATGGTGTTGCACGCTGCCAGCCAGACAAGCTGCCCTGTCTCGCCCCAATTCGGCGGATTAAACACCGCCCAAAACAGCAATGCAGAGGGCAGAATCGCCGCGAACATGAAAGGGTGCCGGCGGCCCAGACGCGAGCGCGTCCGATCCGACCACGACCCGACGAGCGGGTCAAACAGCGCGTTGACGATCAGCCCGGCCGCAAGGGCTGTGCCGACGTGCCCGGCGGGCAGCCCGCGCACCTGGTTGTAGAAGATGAGCAGAAACGACGATGTTGCAGTGAAGGCGATTGCCTCGGCGGTGCTGCCCAGGCTGTAATTGACCTTTTCGACGCGCGTGAGCAGCGGCATGTTCATGCGGTTTTGCTCACGCGGATGTCGCATTTTGGGAAGAGAGATCAGTCTGAACAGTGCCGCCGCTTGGATCCCGATATGCATGCGCAAGCGCGGCGAGTTCGTCGAACACCGTCCATTCCTCCACTACAGAGCCACCCCCAAAGCGGAAGTGGCTGCTACCCCTGATTGCGATTGGCTTGCCCTCAGGCAAATTGCCCAGCATTCCGCCGCGGCAGGTCGTGCCCTCGGTCAGCCAGCGCACCGCGAGGATGACGCCGTCGGTTTCGTCCGACCAGCACACGTGCTCGACCCGGGTCGTGGCGTCGGGCAGGCTTGCGAGCAGACTTATGATAAGTTCGCCGATCGCTCGCGGCCCAGTCGCCTCGCGGCAGCCGGGCCAGTGCGCGGCAGCATCGGCAGCATAGTGAAGCGGCAGATGCTCGAATCGCCGCGCATTCCAGATCGTATCGAAATGATGCTGCGCCCAGCCGTCCGGCGTGTCGGTCGGGCCATCATAGCCGGCCCGGGGCGCCTGCCCTTCGAGGCGCGTCATCGGCGATACGACGAAGACATCGGCAAGCGGGACCGTGGCCATTTGCATTGCGGTTTCGTGCAAGTCGAGGCCAAGATGGCAGAGCACCGCGCCGCTGTCGTGCATCAGCCATTCGGTATGAATGCGGTTGTCGCGACTTATGCAGTCGGCGACGAAATAACTCATCACTTTTTTCCCGGTCGCGGCCCCCAATTCGGAAGCGCCGAGATTTGTGCCCTGCGAATAGCCGAGGTGTGAGGTATAGAAGCCTTTTTCCTCATCGCCACTCCACGCGATATTTACGTGATCGGTCACCTGATCGGGATAGGCGCTAAGCGAGGCCAGCGTCGCCGCGACAACCTCCTCGACTGAGCGCACAACGCTGCTCGCGCCATAGATGGTGCAGCTTGCGTCATAGGTTTCGTAAATGCGGCCGATCGCGCGATCGCGCCAGATTTCTTCGGTGATACGGACGATGTAGTCGACAATGTCGCCATATTGCGCATCGAACCCGGCCATCGGCTGCGTCCGCGCCGCCGGTCCCTCTAGAAGATCTGCCAAGTCGCGCTGGCGGATACGCGTAACCGGGGGGCGCTCGGGCAGCGCGAAGGGCAAGGCCGGATCATGCGTCATGCTGCAACCACCAGCATCTGGTCATCGGGCTTTAACCCAAGAGCATCGGCAAGCGCAGGATCGATCCGGCCATCCGCATCGACCTCGCCGCGCGCCACCCTGAAATCGGCTCCGCTGCCGACCGCGACCAGCGACTTGACTCCGCCTGCCGCCACTCCCGCCATTGCAACCTGGCGCGCATCGCGCACCGTTCTCACTGCGTCGATATCTGCGACAACAGTTGGGCCCCCGTCGAATATGTCGACGTAGTCGCCAGCTTGGAAACCCTCCGCCATGAGCATGTCAAAGGCCGGTCGACCATCGTCATGCGGCCGCCCCAGCGCAGCCTGCGCAGCAGCTGGCAGCAGCGACAAATAAAGGGGATAGCGGGGCCCCAAGTCGGCGATAAACTGGTTCCCGGTCAGTGCGCCGGTACGATCTGCCTCTTGAAAGTCCATATCGTAGAAATGCCGACCTATCGCCTCCCACACCGGGGAATTCCCGTCCGAATCCTGCCACCCGCGTAATTCAGCCATCACTCGTCGTCCGAACCAGTCGCGGTGCGCGGCGATAAACAGATAACGACCGCGTGCTGCAAGCGCCCCCAACGCGCCGCCCCGCATCGCTGGATCGACGAACAGCATGCCGATCTCGGCCTCGCCATCGAAGTCGTTAACAAGATTGAGCAGCGTCTGGGCCTTCAGCCGACCGACCGCTGGCGACCGGTTTGCCTGCCGTGTCAAACGGTAGCTGTAAAACGGCCATTCGGCACCGACGCGCGGAAAAATGCCCGATACCGCAACGATCCGAGAGTGGCGTTCGACCACCAGCATGATCGCGGCACCCGCTTCGCGCGCCTCTACATCCGCGATTGCGCGCTCACTCGCGCCAATCCGGTTGACGAGCATGGCCCGATCAGGCGGCAGGTTGGTCAGGCCACTGCCGCCGGCACTTGCAAGGGCCATTACACCGTCGATGTCAGCCTTCCTGGCGACGCGCAGCACCGCAACGCTGGATACGTCTGGATCTCGTGTGGTTACCCTGCCCATGTCAGCATCAAAGCCGACATTGCAAGCGGATGCAAGACCAACACGTTGTGCAGCGAATTCTGCGAAGCGCTGCAATTCGACCGCCAGCACCGGCACGATGCGACCACTCTGTGATCAAATGCACCTGATTGGCAGCGGGCGTGAAAACTGGCTAAGGTTGCCCCATGTCACGCTTCCGCAAACCATTCATACCGTTCCGCTGCTTCGGCTTTTCGCGTGGGCGATCCACTTCGTGGTGATGATGCGCGTAGGGCTTCTACACCTCGCTGTGGAACGACGAGGACGTGCTGTTCAAGCGCGAGATGACCTATGCCACGAGATAAGTGCGGCGCTTGGGGAATCGCCTTGGGCCGGTGTTCGCTGGCGCGATATCCAAAATCAGTGTGACTGACAGATTCGATTGTTTTGCGATTGTTAGGGTTGCTTTTAGAGCGATGCAGGCTGCGGTCAAAAATTCGATTTTTAATCAATAAGATAAAATAGGTGTTCGAATCCTTCCCGCGCCACCGACTAAATCCTTTATGTATGCGGCGATTGGTTTTCGCTCGCCGATACGACTAGGAACCACTCGACTGGCAGCGGCTTCTTTCGGTTGCTCGCCGGCTTCGTCTTTTTCGGGTCACAAACATCGATGCGCAGAACTATCTCGATCCGCCTCAGCCTTGTTGCGCTGGCCGCTGCTATTGCCGCACCGGCCCGAGCCGATAGCGGCGACGGCACTGCCGAACCAGTGATTGTGGTGACCGGGCGCGGGTTGGCCGAAACCCCCGCGACCCCGGCCTACGACGTGACTGAAATCGATGCCGAGGAACTGCAACGCACCGCCTCTGGCCGGATCGAGGATGCGCTGGCAAACGTTGCCGGCTTCCAGCAATTCCGCCGCAGCGACAGCCGTTCGGCCAATCCCTCGGCTCAAGGTGTGTCGTTGCGTGCGCTTGGCGGCAATGCCACCAGCCGCGCGCTGGTGCTGCTCGACGGAGTGCCGATGGCCGACCCGTTCTTTGGCTACATACCGTTTTCGGCACTCGACCCCGGCCAGCTCGCGCGGGTGCGGGTGACCCGCGGCGGCGGTTCGAGCGCGTTCGGCGCGGGCGCGGTCGGCGGGACGATCGAGCTGGACAGCGCCGGTCCCGCTCAACTCGGGCTGGTGGGTGCCAGCATGCTGGTCAACGATCGCGGCGAGACCGAATTGTCCGGTTCGCTGGCGCCAGAGCTGGGTAGCGGTTTTGCGGTAGTAAGCGGCCGGTGGGATCGCGGTGCAGGGTTCTGGACCGCGCCGCTGGCGCAGCGCGTTCCGGCCAGCGTCAAGGCGCGGTTCGACAGCTGGTCTGCGGGGGTGCGCGTGGCCGCTCCTCTTGGCGGGGATGTCGAATTGCAAGCACGGGTGCTGACTTTCGACGACAACCGGACCTTGCGTTTCCAGGGCGCCGATAGCGAGAGCCAGGGCAGCGATGCCTCGGTCCGGCTAGTCGGGCGCGGCGCGTGGCAGTTCGATGTGCTGGCCTATGTCCAGATTCGCGATTTTTCCAACGTGGTGATCAGTTCGACCGCGTTCAAGAAAACGCTCGACCAGCGCAAGACCCCATCGACCGGGCTGGGCGGCAAGCTCGAGCTGCGCCCGCCGGTGGGTTCTGATCATGTCGCCCGGCTCGGGATCGACTGGCGCCGCGCGGTTGGGGGCTTGCAGGAGGATGCCTACAGCGCAGTCACGGGCCTCGTCACCGCAAGACGCCGCGCGGGCGGGCGCAACGGCGATCTCGGGCTGTTCGTGCAGGATGACTGGACCATCGGCAAGCTGGTGCTCACCGCGGGCGGCCGCGCCGATCGGTGGTCGATCAAAGACGGCTATTTCCGCGAGGCCAATGCCGCCGGGACGATCACCACCGATAGGTTGTTTGGGAATCGCAGCGGCTGGGACGTCAGCCTGCGCGGCGGTGCGGTGTTCCGCCCGAGCAGTTCGGTTGCGCTGCGAGCGGCAGGCTACACGGGCTTGCGTCTACCCACGCTCAACGAACTTTACCGGCCTTTCGTGGTCTTCCCGGTGTTCACCCGCGCCAACGCTGCGCTGGTCAACGAGCGCCTGCGCGGGTTCGACCTGGGGGTCGATGTCACCCTGGCGCCGGGCGTGACCCTGTCGCTGACCGCATTCGACAACCGGCTCAAGAATGCCATCGCCAATGTGACCATCGGCACCAATCTGCGCGAACGCCGCAATGTCGATGCGATCCACGCGCGCGGGCTCGAAGCCACCGCGACCGTGCATCTCGGCGCATTCGGGTTCGACGGTTCGATGGCCTTGACCGATTCGAAGGTCGAGGCGAGCGGCGCCTCCGCCGCACTTAATGGCAAGCGCCCGGCGCAGACCCCGCGGATTGCGGCAAGTGGAACGCTGAGCTGGAAGCCGTGCCAGGGCTGTATGGTCGCCGCTACAGTTCGCCACATCGGGCTGCAGTTCGAGGACGACCTGGAAACCGGCCGGTTGCCCGCGGTAACAACCATCGACGCCTACGCGGCCTTCCCGGTCAGCCGCGATGTCGCCTTGGTGCTGCGCGGCGAAAACCTTACGGGCCGCCAGATTGTCACCCGCAACCAGGCCGGCTCGATCGATCTGGGGGCGCCGCGCACGCTGTGGATCGGCGTGCGGGTCGGCGGCCGGTGATGGAACAACGCGGCTGGTCAATTCGGCAGAGTCGCCGTTTGGCGCAGCGCTTCGCCAAGCGCGATCGCAGCTGACAAGGCAAGGTTCATCGAGCGCACTTGCGGCCGCATTGGAATGCAAACTCTTGCATGGCAGACCTCGGCTACCGCGACGGGTACGCCAGCGCTTTCTTTTCCGAACAGCAGCACGTCGTCTGCCATGAACTGGAAATCGAACAGCGATTGCTGGCTCTTCGTGGTAAACAGCACCAATCGCCGCGAGCCGATAGCTGCGCTGAACGCGTCGAAGCTGGCATGGCGCGCAACCGTGACATGATCGATGTAGTCCATCGCCGTTCGGCGAACCCTTCGATCATCCCACTCGAAGCCCATCGGTTCAATCAGGTCGACGGCTGCACCGAGGCAGGCACCGAGCCGCAGAATGGCACCGACGTTCCCGGCAATTTCCGGCTCGAAAAGGGCAATGCGCATATGGCTGATTGGCGGCAGCGGGCGATGCGCGCAAGTGCAACGCGAACCAAGCCGTCAGATTGCGCATATTCCCAGTCGAGTACTCTTGGTCGCGATATCAGTCGAACCGACCATAATAGCGCATCGTCCAAGCAATTTTCGTAGCACTGGCACTAACTTGCCAACTGCCCTGTAAATTGTCATCACGGCCTTCAGAGAAATTTTTGGGGGCGAAATGCGCTTAACTTGGTTGCCGCGACTGGTTGTCGCCATTCTGATGGGGGCGTCACCGGCCTACGCATCCGATCAGCCGATCTATCAAGCTGCTCCGGCCTGGATTGTCCCGACGCAGCTACCTCAGTCGCTCCTTTCAGCAGCCGGTGCCCCTGGGCCCTATTTCGATTTTCAGGAACGATTCGAGGACGGCCGCGAGTGGTCTTATCTGGATGCCGCGATCAGGATCAATTCGCCCGAAGACCTTGGCCAGAACGACGTGCTCAAATTGCCGTGGTTTCCGGATAAGGGCGATTTGATCATCCATGAGCTGACCATTATTCGCGGCAACCAGCAGATCGACCTGATCGCCAAGGGCCAGAGGTTTACGGTGCTGCGGCGCGAGGAAGCTCTTGAGCAGCGCGAACTGACCGGCATTTTGACTGCCACCCTGGCAGTAGAAGGCCTGCAGGTGGGTGACATCCTGCGGCTGCGCGCCTCAATAACCAAGAAGGACCCCGCCCTGGGCGGGCGCACTCAATGGATTTCACCAATCGTCGCTTTGCCAAAGCGGCTCAGCGCAGCGAGCTTGCGGTTGTCTTGGCCAGTTACGCAGCCGGTCCAATGGAAGATGCTGGGCTATTCGGTCGAATCCCGGCAAGTCCGCGATGGCAAGTATCAGGTGCTGACACTCACACTGCCGGCACCGAAGCAGCCCGAGATGCCGCCCGACGCACCGGTGCGGTACCAGCATCCACCTTTGATCGAGACAAGCAGTTTTGCCGATTGGCGCGATGTCTCGAAAGTCATGTCGCCGCTCTATGATACTGCGCATGCCATCCCGGCAAGCAGCCCGCTCACAGCGGAAGTCTCCCGGCTCATGCTTGCCGAGACTGATCCCGCGAAGCGCGCAGCGCTCGCTCTACGCAGCGTTCAGGACAACGTACGTTATCTGGCGGTTGGCATGGATGGCGGCAACTACATCCCGCAAACCCCGGAAAAGACCTGGTCGGTGCGCTACGGCGATTGCAAGGCCAAGACGCTGCTGCTGCTGGCGATGCTCCATGCGATGGGGATCGAAGCTGAACCCGTCCTCGCAAGCATCGGGCTCGATGGCCTGGTGCCCGAGGGCGTACCGAGCGCAGCTGCATTCAATCACGTGTTCGTTCGGGCGCGGATCGGCGGTGTTTCCTATTGGCTCGATGGCACCGGCAGCGGAACCCGTTTCGCGGATCTGGGCGATACGCCCCCCGTGCATAATGTCCTGCCCCTGAGGGCCGACGGTGCCGAGCTCGAGATCATTCCGTGGCACGCGCCCGCGCGGCCCAATCTGGATATGGACCTTGCGATCGACGAGAGTGCCAGCGTCGATCTGCCCAGCGTGATCGATGCGACACTGACGGTGCGGGGCGAGCGGGCAAATATGCTGACGCTCGTTTCAAACCAGCTCGGCCCTAAGGAAAAGAACGATTTTCTCGGCCAGATACTGTCGGCGCAGCTCGGCGAAGGCCAGGTCAAGGGCGCGTCGATGTCTATCGACCCCGACGCGGGAACGGTGACCGTCAAGGGGCGGTTTGTCGGAAGCACCGCCTGGCGCACGCAGGACCGCCGGTCGAAGCGCAAGCTGTCGTTCGCAGCCGACCAGATCACCTTCGCACCTGACCGCTCGCGGGCGGCGTGGAATACGATCCCGGTTTCGACCGGCCTGCCCGACCGTTCGCACTACAAGGTCAGGATCCGCTTGCCCGAACAGGGCCGCGGGTTCGCGCTCGAAGGCAATACCGGCGTGGGCGCGGACAAGGTCGCCGGCTACAACGTCGAGCGTACTGTTGCGCTGACCAGTGGCTCGGTCGAGCTGGACGAGATGATGACCAGCGATGGCAGCGAGGTCCCGGCAAGCGCGATCCCGCTTGAGCGGAGCCGGCTGGCAAAGGCGCAGGCCCAATTGCCCCGCGTCATCGCGCCGATTGATACCCGTCGTCGCTGGGAACTTGCCGGTACCGACCCGGTGGGGGCGAGCCAGGCCAAGGCAATCGAAGAGGTCTTTGCCGCGACGATTGCGGCGGCGGATCCGGACGACGTCAGCGGGCTGACGAGCAGGGCCAACTATCGGCGCGGAATTGGCGACTTCAAGGGTGCGCTGGAAGATCTTCGCCTGATCATCGCGAAGCAGCCTTCGGTCGAAAACTATGCCGCGCATGGCGGCCTGGCGATTCAGGTCGGCGATATGGCCACGGCGCTCGCTGACGGCGAAGCCGCACTCAAGCTCGAGCCCAATTCCGTTGCTGCGATCGGCCTGGTTGCGCAGGCCGAAGCCGATCGGGGCAATATGCCCCACGCTCTGACTCTGTTGGACGAGCGCATAGCATTGGGAGGGGAAGACCGCGCGGACATGGTGCTCGCCAAGGCAGCGCTCATCGGTGAGTATGGCGATCCGCACGAAGCTCTCAAGCTTCTTGACGACCTCATAATCGAGAAGCCTGGCAATCCGGCGATCCTCAACTCGATGTGCTGGATCAAGGCGACCCGCGCAATCGATCTCGATTCGGCGCTCAAGAATTGTACCAGCGCGATTGAGCTGGCGAGCGACACCGCGCCGTTCCTCGATAGCCGCGCGGTGGTTTGGTTCAGGCTCGGGCGCTATGACGATGCGCTGCGCGATGCCGACGCGGCGCTGCTCCAGACGCCGTCCCTCGGCCCGACCCGGTTCATGCGCGGGCTGATCCTCAAGAAACTGGGCCGCACAGAAGAAGCAGCCCGTGAACTCACCCTCGCCCGCCGATTGGCACCCGGAGTGGAGAAGGAATATGCCCGGTATGGCTTGAAGCCCTGATTGTCTCCGAGGTTTGGTCATCGGCCGACCGTTCGCCGACGGGCTCACCCCGGCCAACGTTATGTCCAGATGGTCTGCCCCACTGATATCAAGTGACCGACTGCCTCAGTCGCTACCGGGGTTGAACTGGCCGGTGCAGGCCTTGAGCAGTGTCGCGATCAGTTTGAGGTTGCCGGCGATGGGGGAGATCTTGGTCGGGGCCTTTTCACCCCGCGGATAGCGGCGCGCGGTCGGCAGTTCGATGCAGCGATAACCGAGCCGCGGCGCGCGATAGCTGAGGTAGGCGAGCAGTTCGTACGAACTGAATAGATCGCGGAAAATCGCCACGCGCGGATCGCTCAGCAAGGCGCGCGAATAGGCGCGGTAACCCTGGGTCGTGTCGGTCCAGTGAAAGCCCGAGGCGAGCGACAGCAGCGGCGCATGGACCAGGCGAATCGCTGCCCAGCGCAGCAGCGGGGTGTTCTCGGCCACGCCGCCCGGAACGAAACGCGAGGCCTGGACGAAATCGTAGCCGGCATCGAGCGCGGCCACGAATTGCGGCAGGGTATCGGGATCGTCCTTGTTGTTGCCGTCAATCGTGATCACCCCGGCATAACCGCGCTCGAGCGCGAAATGATAGCCGCAGCGCAGCTGCGCACTAAGCTTGCCCGGACCGGTTTTGACCAGCAGCGTGTTGACCCCGCAGTTTTCAAGCAGCGGCTCGGCTAGCGAACCATCGGTCGATCCGCCGTCGACAATGATCACGTCGACCAGCTGGGGAAGGCCGAGTGCGGCCATCCGCTCTAGCTGGAGCTGGATCCGGCGGCCTTCGTTGATCACCGGGATCACCACGCAATAGCGTGCGGCGGCGGGGTGTTCGCGGGCGACCGTGTAAACCGGGACGCCGGGGGTCATGACGCCTTGCCGATCTCTGACAGCAGCAGCAGGCAGGTCCCGGCGAACAGCAGCACATAGCCGCCGATCCGCAGCGGCGTGAACGGTTCGCCGAAGATCAGGCTCGAGGCCAGACCGACCAGCACGATCGCCCCTGCGGTCGAAACCGGGTGCGCCACATTGAGCGGCAATTGCTGCAGCGCTGCGGTGTAGAGCAGGAACGCCCCGCCATAGAGCGCGACAGCCAATATGAGCCGCCAGTTGCCGAAATTGTCGAGCGGGGCGGCGAGCGAAATCGGCGGGGCGGTCTTGGCCACCATGCTGGCCGCCGCGTTGAACAGCACCCCGGCGATGACAATCACCCATTTCAGCATGCGCCCGGCTCCGCATCATAAGTACGGCGCGCAAAGCCGATGGCGCGGTCGACCGCTGCCAGCGCCGACTCGCCTTCAGCGCGCACCATCTCGATTGTCATGATCGAACCCGGCAGCAGCGCGTGGATCGCCTTGGCCGCTTCACCATGCGGGGCATCGCCATCGCCCAGCGGTTTGAGCAGCGGTTCGCTCAAATGGATGTGCCCGACCAGCGGTGCGACCGCTGCGATCGTCTCCGCCGCCGGTTCGGCGTTAAGCGCGAGGTTGCCCACATCGAGTTGCAGCGCGATCGCCAGATGCGCCACCGCGCGAACCATCGCGGCGGTATCGCCATTGTTGATCATGAAATTACTGCCGTAGACCGCCGCATTGGGCTCAAGACAGACGATCACCCCTTCGCTCGCCGCGCGATCACCGAGCCGCCTGAAGAAATCGAGCGCAATTGCTTCTACCGCCGCATCGTCCAGACCGCTCCGATCGCGCTGGCGCGGCGATCCGAAGGTCAGCGCCCGCGCGCCCAGGCCCGCCCCGATCCGGCAAACCGCGCCCAGTCGGTCGAGCATCGCATCATGCGGATCGGCAAACAGGTTGAGGCCTTGGGTGCCGAACAGCAGGCTTTGCATGCCGGCAATTTTGAAGCCGCGCCGTTCCCACCACTGCCGCGCCGCCGCGATCTCGTGATCGGTGGCACCAGCCGGATCGCTGAAGTAGCGCCCCGGTGCCACATCGACGTATTGGATCCCGCGCTGGGCCAGCAGAGCCGCTGCGCCTTCCTCTTCATCCGGCGCCCAGGCGATGTTCGAGACCGAAAGCATGGTTATGCCACCGGCTGCGAATGAGGTTCGGACTGCGCATAGGCGCTGATCGCGAGCAGGCTTTCGCGTGCACTGTAAAGGTAGTCGCCGTGCCCGCCGAACAGCGCGGCATGGCGCGTGCGCAGATCGTAGTCGGCGGGTGGCCGGTCCAATTCATTGTCGAAGGGCCGCCCAAATGAATGCTCCGCCGCCTCGGCGACCGTAACCGGCTCGGCAACGAAGTGGACCAGCGACAGGCCATGGACGCGCGCGGTGGTCAGATCGTTCCACAGGTTGACCATCGGGTAGAACTGGAACCGGCCCCGCGCATCGATGTTTTGCAACGCGTTGTCGTTGTGCAGGTCGAACAGCGCGTTCTTGCGCAGGCCCGGGCCGACCAGCCCGACCAGCCGGACGATCAGCACGTGGTCGAAATTGTCGGCAACGAACCGTTCGAGCCACAGCCGGTTGCGACCGTAGGCACTCAGCCCGGCTTCGTCGACTCGGCTGCTCTCATCGCATCCACGGCAATCGGCGAACACATCGACCGTGCTGATCAGGACGATCTGCTTGGCCGTCGCAGTCTTGAGGTGCCCGGCGAGCATCTCGATGTTGGCAAGATCGGCCTCGGGCTCGCGGTCGGCGATCCACTTCTTGGCCGGGGCCGCGCTGCAGACCAGCAGATCGAACGTTTGCCCGGCGATCGTGCCGATGTCGCCTGAGGCGTAGCAGGCATCGAAAGTCGTCTGGCGTTTGAGCGATTGGCCGACAAAGCCGGTGTGGCCGATCAAGGCTTTCAAGTGGGCGACCCTTCAAAGTGGAATGATTCTTGATCGATGCGGTGCAAGGCATCGTAGATGTTGTCCAGCTTCCCGCCAAGCACCGAGACGAGACGGCCGTGGCTGCCGTGCCGCTCGAACAGGATCGGGCGGCCATCGTCTCCGGCGTTGCGCTGGAGGATGGTCTTGACCTCGAACAGCGTTTCGGCCGGCCTGCACTCTGCAATCAGCGGCACATAACGGCTCGCATCGCGCACCATCCAGTCGACGCTCGACCCCCCGGCATAGGCCTGGAGCTGCCGGTCGGGATCTTCGCCGG
This sequence comes from Pseudomonadota bacterium, assembly GCA_030271565.1. GTDB lineage: Bacteria > Pseudomonadota > Alphaproteobacteria > Sphingomonadales > Sphingomonadaceae > Novosphingobium. The sequence goes on along the minus strand of JARXKR010000004.1, from coordinate 10,838 downwards.
GCGCATCGGGCCACGCGCGGTGCGGGGTATAGCGCACGTGGGTGAGCGAATGGAGCCCGCGCGAAGGAAACGGGATCATCGAAAAGAACGGCCCATCCATCACCGTAATCCCGAGCGAGGCGAGGGGCGGTGGCGGCTCGACCAAAACGATCTCGGCGATTTCGTGGCAGAGATGGAAGTCCGGGGCCTGCGCGCCGGCCATGTGCTGGAGGTTCGAATAGGTGCAGTTGAACACGATATCGGCGCTGAGCATCGCGCGTTCGCCATGCGCGGTAACCTCCACCTGAGCTGCATCTATCCCGGCATCGATCGTGACCGCTTCGGTGCCATAGTGCACCTCCACCCCTGCAGCGGCTAGTCGGCCCACCATGATCCCGTGCAGGATCCCCGCGTCGAAGACCTTTTCCTCGGTCAGCCAGGCATCGGAAATCAGCCGCCGGTCGAAATATTGCCACAGATCTTGCGGCACCGGATCGAGCGGCGCCCCGATCGCTTCGCAGAAGCGCTCGACCTGCCGCGGGGTGACCTTGGACTGGCGCGCAGCGAGCGCGTAGATCGACTGGTATGGCGTGGCGACCGCGCTCGAAAATTCCGCACAGAATTTCGCCAGGTTGACCCGGCTGCGATAGGCCGTGGTGAAGCTGCGCAGGTAATGATAGCCGCCGTGAACGCGGGCCTGGTTGACGTAGCTGGCGCGCGTCATCGCCGCGGGCTCACGCTCGATCAGGGTGACCTCGCCGAACCCGCGCGCGGTTTTGAGATGGTATGCGATCGACGTACCGAAGAACCCGCCGCCGACGACGATTGCACTAGTCATCCTTGGCATCGGGCAGGGTCGGTGCCGCGCGCTCGACATTGAGCTTCTGGCGGCGCGACAGGACCGCGCTGGTGCGCTCGCTGTCGATGAAATACTCAGTCCCCCGCATGTTCCAGCGCATCGTGTGGATCATGTATTCGGTCAGCACGAACAGGATCATCGAAAACAGGAAGAACATGCCCGATTGCTGGAGCGACAAGGTCACCCAGCCAGGGGCGACATCGCGTTTGACTATGGCGATCAGCACCACGTACGCCGAATAGGCCAGATTGAGCAGCGCGCCGAGCAAGGTCGCAAGCGACACCAGCCGGATCGGCATCATGCTGTTGGCGACGACCAACCGCATTGCCGAGCGGATCCGTTCAAGCGTTGTTCGCCGCGCCTTGTCGGCGCGCGGGTCGCTGTAAACCAGCGTCGTCCGGACGAACCCGGCGCGCATCGGGAAAGTACGGTATTGAGCGACCGGGTTGGGCTGATCGAGCAGGTAGCTGATCACCCGCTTGCTCATCAGCCGGCCGAGCGCTGCGTCGCGGACCAGATCGATCCGGGTGATCCGCTGGAAGCCCCAGCGAAACACCGGTCCGGCGATGCGTTGCACCAGCCCATGGTCGGTACTGGCGAGATTGCGCAGGAAGACGACCTCGCAGCCTTCGGCAATCTTGTCGAGCGCGGCGCCGAGCTGCGACAGATTCTCGCTGCGCGGATCGTAGACCAGGACATAATCGCCCAGGCTGTTCTCGATCCCGACGATGCTGGCGACGTCATTATCGACCTGCTGGAGCAAGCGGTAAATCTGGATGTTGGCGAAGCCGTCACCACCCAGCAGCGGCTGATAATCGCGGAATTCCTCGTTGCTGCTGCCGTTGTCCACCACGATCAGTTCATAGTCATCGACCAGCGGCGCAACCCCCTCGATCGCGGCTTCGAGCATCGCCTTGGCCGAGCGGTCGAAGTTGCGAAACGGGATGACGACAGTCAGCAGAATAGGGTGACTTGTGAACATCATGAGGCTGCTAGCACACTCGCGCCAATCGGCAAGGCAAGGCGATTCCCATGGCGTCTGAGGAGTGGTGGCCTGCGGTCAAACAGCCGAATGCTTGAGTTGAAGCCATGGCTTCTGGCCGAAAGGAGCGAGGGGCTATGCAATCGCTCGACATCGGCATAGCCTGCTCGGAGAGCAATAAGGCAGCGCCGAACCCGCAGGTTTTCAGGCGCGCATACTGGGGAGATCGTCCGATGGCTGTTTCAGACCATGTCGACTTTGCCGACTTCATGGCGGGGGTAAAACGCCGCAATCCGCATCAGGACGAATTCGTCCAGGCGGTGCAGGAAGTGGCCGAAGACATCTACGACTTCATTTCCGACAAGGAGGAATACCACCGCCAGCAGATCCTGCGCCGGATCGCTGAGCCCGACCGGGTGGTGAGCTTCCGGGTGTGCTGGGAAGACGATGCCGGCAACATCCGCGTCCAGCGCGGCTGGCGGGTGCAGAACAACAACGCGATCGGGCCGTACAAGGGCGGGATCCGGTTCCACCCCAGTGTCACCGAATCGGTGCTCAAGTTCCTCGCCTTCGAGCAGACCTTCAAAAACGCGCTGACCGGGCTGCCGATGGGCGGCGGCAAGGGCGGTTCGAACTTCAATCCCAAGGGCAAGAGCGTGCGTGAGATCATGCGCTTCTGCCAAAGCTTCATGACCGAACTCTATCGTCATATCGGCGCCGACATCGACGTGCCAGCAGGCGATATCGGGGTTGGCGGACGCGAAATCGGGTTCATGTTCGGCCAGTACAAGCGCATCACCGGAGAATTCACCGGGGTGCTTACCGGCAAGGGCCTCGAATGGGGCGGGTCGCTGATCCGCACCGAAGCCACAGGATATGGCGCGGTCTATTTCCTCGCCTCGATGCTCGCCACCAAAGACCAGGATTTGACTGGCAAGACCGCCGTGATCTCGGGCTCGGGCAATGTCGCGACGCATGCTGCCGAGAAGATCGTCCAGCTCGGCGGCAAAGTGCTGACCTTGTCGGATTCGGGCGGATACATCCACGATCCCGATGGCATTACCCAGGAGAAGATCGACTGGGTCAAGGCGCACAAAACCCATCGCCGCGGGCGGATCGAGGACTATTGCGCGGAATTCAAGGGTGCCAGTTTCGTCTCGGGCAAGACTCCGTGGCACGTCCGGTGCGATGTCGCGCTGCCTTGCGCCACGCAGAACGAACTGCTCGGTGATGATGCCAAGGCGCTGGTCGCGAATGGCTGCATCGCGGTCGCAGAAGGGGCCAACATGCCGACCGACCTTGCCGGGGTGCACGTGTTCAAGGCAGCCAAATTGCTGTTCGCGCCGGGCAAAGCTGCGAACGCTGGCGGGGTTGCGGTGTCGGGGCTCGAAATGAGCCAGAACTCCGGCCGCCGCGCGTGGAAGGAGGACGAACTTCAGCAGATGCTCAAGGATATCATGGCGGGCATTCACACCAGCTGCCAGACCTATGGCGATCAGGGCGGCGGCTATGTCGATTATGTGCGCGGCGCGAATATCGCCGGATTCAAGAAGGTCGCCGATGCGATGCTGGCGTTCGGGGTGGTCTGAGCCGATGGCGCACGAACCCCACAAGTTTTCATTGCAAGCGGTCCATCTGGTCCGCACCGCTACCCAAACCAATCTCACGCTCAGCCAGATGGCCGACCAGAAGGCGAGCATCCTGATGGGCGCGACTTTCGTGGTCTTCACCATCGCCATCGGCCAGGCGCGCAGCGGTTCGGTGCCCTTGACCTTGCTGGTGCTGGCCGGGTTCGCGTTCCTTTCGGCGATGTGCGCGGTGGCGGCAATCCTGCCGTCGATCTCCGGCGGCGCGGGCGGCGGAAAACCCAACCTGTTGTTCTTCGGAACCTTCACCCAATTGAGCGAAGACGAATTCGCCGACCGGGTGCTCGCCGAACTCGGCGACGACGAGCGCATCTACCGGGCAATGCTGCGCGATATCCACCAGAACGGCATGGTCCTGCAGAACAAGAAATACCGCCTGTTGCGGTTCGCCTACCTGCTGTTCCTCACCGGGCTAGTCAGTTCGTTTGCGATCTTCCTGCTAGAAAGCCGCGCGCTGTTTGGCGCGGTGCGGTTCTAGCGCACGCCCAAGGCGGCCGCCTGTTCGCGCAGCTGCGCTGCCTTGCCGGGATTTGCCGCCACTGCCGCCGCCAGCGCCGCGCGCGCGAGATCGGGCTGGCCGAGCGTCATGCGGCTGCGAATCAGCATGATCCAGCCATCGACATTGGCCGGGTCGGCCTTGAGCTTGGCCTCGAGCCGCGCGACCATGGCTTCGGCCATTTGGCGCTGCTCGGACGGCCGCAGCGCCGAGGCGCGGCTGATGTCTTCGCGACTTGGCCCGGGCAAAGCCGGTGCCGGTGCGGGTAGCTGCGGGGCAGGCTGCTTGACTGCTGCAAGCTGGCCCGCAACCCCAATGTGATTGATCTTGCCGGCCTGTTCGATTGTCCGGCGCAAGTCCGCCTCCCACGCCGCGCCGGGCCGGGTATCGGCGAGCAGCGCCAGCCAGCTGTTGATCGCCCCGCGGTGATCACCGCTGAGGTCCTGTTTGACCGCCAGAAAATAGCGCGCGCGGGGATCCCTGGGATCGAGCGCGACCGCGCGTTCGAAATCGGCGGCGGCGGCAGCCGGCATCGGATCGTGCGCGCTGGCCATGACCCGCGCTTCGCCACGCCCCGACCATAGCGACGCTTGTTGCGGAGAAAGCTTGACCGCGGCGTCATAGGCAGCCGCTGCCTCAGCGAACCGCCCGGTTTCGAAATAACCCGAGGCGAGCGCTGCCCAGGCCTCACCGTCCTGCGGGTTGGCCTTGGTCCGGGCTTCGAGTGCCGTCAGCGGATCGGCGTCGCCGCTAGCTGGCGCGGTCTGCGGGTCGGTGGCGTTACCTGAAGCATCCGCATGGCGGCGCAGCGAAGTCGCGATGGCGAACCCGGCAACTGCCAGTGCAACCACCAACAACAAGGTGCTGAGCCGCCAGCGTCTGGTCTGAACCTGTGCCATCGCTTTGTCCGTCTTCCCTTGGCTGCGGCATTGGCCTTGCTGCAATCCTTCCGTTCCGGTGTGGATTAGCCGCTTCGATTATGCAACACTTGGGACGCAGACGGGGGTCTGCGGGATTTTCCCGGGGAGAACCAGTGGTGGATCGCGTGCGCATTGCCATCGTCGGGTCCGGTCCGGCCGGGCTCAGCGCTGCGGCGCGCGCGGCAGAGCTTGGGCTCAGCCACGTCCTGCTCGAGAAGACCGGGCACCTCTCGGACACGATCTACAAGTACCAGAAGGGCAAGCACGTGATGGCGACGCCCGCCGCGCTGGTGCTACGTTCCGACCTGCCGTTCGATGCCGGCAAGCGCGAAGCGGTGCTGGGCGGCTGGAACGAACAAGCCGCCGCGCAAGGTGTGAACGTCCTGTACGATGCCGAGGTTCAGGGCATCTCCGGGACAGCGGGCGATTTTACCATCAAGCTCAAGAACGGCGACGAAGTGCTTGCCGAGACGGTGGTGCTGGCGATCGGCACACAAGGCAATCCCAACCTGGTGCGCTGCCCGGTGGGTGACGGCGCGGTGGTCCAGTACCAGCTCGACGATCCCGCCGAATACAACGACGAACACATCTTCGTGATCGGCGGGGGCGACGCCGGGATCGAGAACGCGCTGGGTCTGGCGGCGGACGCTGCGCAGGGCAATGCGGTCAGCCTGGTCAACCGCTCGACCGACTTCGCCACGGCCAAGGATGCCAACGTCAAGGCGCTGTTCGCCGCCCGCGATGCCGGCAGGATCACCCTCCACGTTGAAACCAACACCGCGCGGATCGACCAGGGCGAAGTCGCGCTCGATACCCGCGACGGCGAGGTTGTGGTGCGCTGCGACCGGGTCATCGCGCGGATGGGATCGGCCCCGCCGCGCGCCTTTGTCGAGGCTTGCGGGATCGACTTCACCGGTCCCGACCGGCTCGCGTTGCCCGCACTTTCGTCTTCGTTCGAGACCTCGGTGCCCGGGATTCACGTGATCGGCGCACTGGCGGGCTATCCGCTGATCAAGCATTGCATGAACCAGGGCTACGATGTGGTCGAGTTCATCAACGGCAACCGCGACCTCAAGCCCGCCGACGAGCCGATCCTCGCTGGCAAGTTCGCCGCGCTCCCCGGGCAGCGTTCGGTCGAAGACTGGCTGAACCTGTTTGGCAGCCAGATCGAGGTGTTCCGCGATGTCTCGCCGCTCCAGCTGCGCGAACTGATGCTCGACAGTACTGCGCACAGCTTCGCGCCGGGCGAGGCGTTGTTCGTGCGCAACGACACCGGCTCGTCGCTGTTCGCGCTCGCCGAAGGGTCGGTGCTGGTCGAAGTGGACAAGGACGACCCGGCCAAGGTCGTGCCGATCGAGCCGGGCCAGATCGTCGGCGAAGTCGGACTGATCTCGGGGCGGCGGCGCGGGGCGACCGTGCGCGCTGCTGAACCGGTGGTCGCGGTCGAACTGTCGCGCACCGCCGCGCTCAAGCTTATCGCCACGGTGCCCGCCGCCGGGCGCGCAATCGCCCGCGTTTCGATCGAGCGCCAGTTGCTCCAGATGTTCGGTTCTGGGCTGACCCGCGAAGATGTCGCCGAAGTGGTCGAGCTGGCCGAGGTGCAGACCATCAAGGCTGGCGAGGTGGTGCTGACCGAAGGCGAAGCCGGGACCGACATCTTCGTGATCCGGAGAGGCTCGATGATCGTTGAAAAGGCGATCGGCGGCAAACAGGTGTTCCTCAACTATCTGCCCGCCGGGAGTTACGTGGGCGAAATGGCCCTGCTCGACGGCACCCTGCGGGTTGCCACGGTCAGGGCGGCGGTCCGCTCCGAGGTGATCCGCCTGCCCGGCGAGGCCTTTGCCCGTCTGCTCGCACGCAAGCCCGAACTGCGCCGCAAGGCGCTCGACGACATGGCGGTGCGGCGCAACATCAATGCCTTTATCGAGGGCCGCAAGGACCAGTTCTCCGGCTCGGTCGATATGTATTCGCAGACCGCGCAGTTCCTCGTCGACAACGGCCTTGGCGAAGCGACCGACGTCCTGCTGATCGACGAAACGCTGTGCGTCGGCTGCGACAATTGCGAAAAGGCCTGCGCTGACAGCCACGATGGCCTGACCCGGCTCGACCGTGAGGCCGGACGGACTTACGCGCATCTCCACGTGCCCACTTCATGCCGCCACTGCGAGCACCCGCACTGCATGGCCGACTGCCCACCCAACGCGATCAAACGCGGGCCCGATGGCGAAGTGGTGATCGATGACACCTGCATCGGTTGCGGCAATTGTCAGCGCAATTGTCCCTATGGCGTGATCCGGATGGATTCTGTCCCGCCCGCGAAACCGCCGCTGCTGTCGTGGCTGCTGTTCGGGGCCGGCCCCGGACCCGGGGAGCCAAGCTACAACTGGCGCAAAAAGAACGCGAAAGGCGCCGAGCAGCCCAAGAAGGCGATCAAGTGCGACATGTGCTCGGGGATCGAGGGCGGCCCGGCCTGTGTGCGCGCCTGCCCGACCGGGGCCGCAATCCGCGTCGCGCCCGAAGCTTTCCTCTCGGTCGCGCGACTGGCGAAGAACGACTGATGGCCACCGCTCCCCGCCCTTCACGCCAGAGTGCACGCCAGCTGAGCGCAGATCACGAGGGCTTCCTGCGCCACCGCAAGTTCCGCTGGCTCAAGCTGGCGGGTGCGCTGTGCCTGATCGCCATCCTCGCCTACGCGCTGGTCGATGCCCAGCCGCGCCCCAATGGCGGAACCTGGCTGGGCTACACGCTCGGCACAGTCGGCCTCATCTTGATCGTCTGGCTGTCGCTGCTCGGCGTGCGCAAGCGGACGATGACCCGCGGGGCCTGGTCGCTCAAGGCGTGGACCTCGGCGCATGTCTATCTGGGGCTGGCGCTGATCGTTATCGCCACCTTGCACACCGGATTCGAATTCGGCTGGAACGTCCACACCTTGGCTTATGCGCTGATGATCTTGGTGATCGCCTCGGGGCTGTTCGGGGTTGTCGCCTATGCGGTGCTGCCCGCCGCGCTCTCCAACAACCGCGAGGAAATGACCCAGCCGCAGATGGTCGAGGCGCTGGCCGTGGTCGACCGTCAACTCCAAAGCGCGGCCCAGCCGCTCGATCCGCACTGGGCCGGGCAGGTGCTCGCCGCGCTCGGTGAGGGAGCGTTTGCAGGCGGCTTGTGGCGGCGGCTGAGCGCGAGCGCGAACGGCGGCGCGACCCAGCAGGCGATCGCCGCGTTCAACCGTGCCAGCTCCGAAGAGGCCGCCGATCCGGCGCTGGTCCGGGTCGAAGCACTGCTCCAGCGCCGCGCCGCACAGCTCGCCCGGATGCGGCGACATATGCGGCTGAAAGCGCTGCTCGAGGTATGGCTCTACGTCCACGTCCCCGCAACCTTTGCCCTGATCGCTGCGCTGACCGCGCACGTCATCAGCGTGTTCTACTACTGGTAGGGGCGGGGAGGGGGCATGATCTTTCGGCTCAGGACCACCCAGACCACCGCTCAGGGCCGCGAGATCGTGCGCGACCGCGAGGTTGCGGCGGAGCGGATCACGATTGGCCGCTCGGCCGAGAACACGCTGCACCTGCCCGATCTCGCGCTCGATCCGCAGCATGCGGCGATTGCGGCCAGCGGCAGCGGGCGGATCACGGTCGAAGCACTCGGCTCGCCTGGTTTCACCCTCGACGGGCGGCAGGTCAGCGAGGGTACGATTGATCCGCAATCGGGAGGCGAACTGCGCTTTGGCAGCTATCGCATTGTCGTTTCGCAGGACGATGACGGGGCGGTCCTGCTCACTATCGGCCAGATCGCCGAAGCGTCCGGCGCGGCAGAGGAAAAGGCCGGCTTTTCGCTCGCCGGGCGGCTGCCGGGCAAGCGGGCGATGTCGTGGCTGCTGGGGCTCGCGGTGCTGGCCGCCTTCCTCGCGGTGCCAATCGTCAGCCAGATGAACCGTGGCCCCAAGCAGGGCGTGGTCGGCGATGCGGCGTGGAGTTCGGGCCCGCTCAGCCTCGCGCACCATCAGCTTGAGGGCAAATGCGAGGCTTGCCATGTCAAACCGTTCGAGGCGGTGCGCGATACCGCCTGCCTGACTTGCCACAAGGATGTCCACGAACATGCTCTGCCCGCGCGGCTGGCCAATGCCCGCGGGCCCGGCAGCGCGGGGGATCAGCTGCAATGGCAGGTCGCGCAGCTGTTCGGCAAACCCGGCCCCGGGGCCTGTTCGGATTGCCATACCGAGCATGAAGGGGCCGGGCGCATGCCGCCTCCAGCCCAGGCGTTCTGCGCCGATTGCCACGGCTCGCTCAAAGATCGCCTGCCCGATACCTTGCTTGGCAACGCCAGCGATTTCGGCCAGGTCCATCCCGAATTTCGCCCCTCGCTCGCGCTGACAGCAGGCAGCGACAAACTCACCCGCGTCTCGCTTGCCGAGCATCCGCGTGAGGCGAGCGGGCTCACTTTCACCCACGACCAGCATCTCGATCCGCGCGGCGGGGTGGCGCAGATGGCGCTGCGGCTGGGCAAGGGCGGCGGCGGACTTGGTTGCGCCGATTGCCACCACCCGAGCGCCGACGGGGTGCGCTTTCTGCCGGTCGACATGCAGCGTGACTGCGAGGCCTGCCACAGCCTCGCCTACGATCGGGTCGGCGGCACATTCCGCAAACTGCGCCATGGCGACGTGCCGCAGATGATCGCCGATCTCTCGGTCGCGCCGCGCGCGTCGGCACCGATTGTGACCGGGCGGCGGCGGCCCGGCGACTATGCCAACGGCGGCACTTACTTCGCCCGCTTTACGCCGCCGGGTGGCGGGGTCGGGTCGGTCGCGCAGGCGCTGTCGCGCGACGGAATCTGCGGCGAATGCCACACGCCAAGGCTGGCGGGCGGGCGCTTCTCGGTGATGCCGGTGACCCAGACCACGCGGTATTTGGGTCACGGCTGGTTCAACCACGCGGCGCACAAGGAGGAGAAGTGCACCAGCTGCCACGCCGCCGACCGCTCGAACTCGGCGAGCGATCTGCTGCTGCCCGATCTCAAGAGCTGCCGCTCCTGCCACGCAGGCGAGCAAGCCCCGCGCCCAAAAATAGCCTCGTCCTGTGCGATGTGCCACGATTACCATGCAAAGGCGCTGGCCCCGCGCGGGATCGAGCCGAGGCGAAAGCGATGAATGCGATGACAGGGGGGCCGCACGAGTGCTGATCGCGCAGATCACAGATTGCCACATCGGCTTCTTCCGCAGCAAGGTGGGCGGAGCCAATACGCGGCGGCTGCGCGCGGCGCTCGATCGGCTGCGCGATGGGCCCAATCGCCCCAACCTGCTGCTGCTCTCGGGCGATCTCACCGAATTCGGCGATGCGGAAAGCTATGCGCGGCTGGCGGAAATGCTGGCGAACTTCCCTTGCCCGGTCCACCTGATGGTCGGCAACCACGATGACCGCGAGGCCTTGCGTGCGGCCTTTCCCGGCACGCCGCTCGATCAGGGCTTCGTGCAATATGTCCTGCCATTGCCGGGGCTTCGCCTAATCGCGCTCGATACACTCGAACCGGGGCGGCACGGCGGCGCATTCTGTGCCGAGCGGGCCCAGTGGCTGAGCGACCAGCTTGACGCCGATCCGGAAACACCGGTGGTGATCGCGATGCACCACCCCCCGGTCGTAACCGGGCTCGACTGGCTCGATGGCGATGCGGATGCGGCGTGGATTGCGCGCTTCACCAAGGCAATCGCCAGGCGCCCGCAATTACGCGCAATTCTCGCCGGACACCTCCACCGCACAATCCACACCACAGTTGCCGGCGTCCCGCTGACAGTCTGCCCCTCGACCGCCCCGACCGTCGCGCTCAACCTCACCCCGATCGACCCCGAACAGCCCGATGGCCGCGCGATGATTGTTGACGAACCCGCGGCATTTGCGCTGCACCGCTGGCAGGGTGAGCGGCTAGTCTCGCATTTCGAGAGCCTGTCTGCCGGGCAGCCTTGGGC
>JARXKR010000124.1:4069-6668 GCA_030271565.1 Pseudomonadota bacterium | reverse complement strand
CCCGCCGCGGCGTAGTACGCAACAGCGCGATCGCCCCGATCGTGACCAGCGCGGCGATGGCGAATGCGATCCCCGGGAAATAGACCGGTGCGGCGGGGCCGGTGAACCAGGCCATCGGCTTGACCAGCAAGACCGGCCCGACGATCGACCCCAGCCCCATGATCATCGCGGCAAGACCCTGGACCTCGCCCTGCTGCGCCGCATCGGCGCGGCGCGAGAGCATCGCCATCAGGCTGGGCTGGACCAAGGACTGCACCGCGATTGCCGCCATCAACAATCCGGCGACCAGCGTGCTGCCGCACAGCGCATAGCCGGCGAACCCCGCTGCCGCTCCCAGCATGCCGAGCTGCGCAGCGTTGCGCTCGCCCAGCCGTTTGACCGCGCGCCCGGTCAGAAAGACCTGGCTCAGCGCAATCACCAAACCGACCACGGCAAAGCTCAACCCGATCATCCGGTCGCTCCATCCCAGCTGTGCGATCGCCCAGAAACTCCAGGTTAGCGGATAGACCAGACTGGCGATCTGCCACAGCAGCAGGACCAGCGCGATCCGCCGCATGCCCGGTGAGGCAGCCGCGGTTTTCCACGCCCCGAACGGGTTGGCGCGGGCCAGACTGAACGGGCGGCGCAGCTCGGGCTTCAGCGTCTCGGGAAACAGCCACAGCCCGTAGAGGAAGTTCGCCGCCGAGAGCGCCAGCGCGGCGTAGAACGGCGCCACATCGCCCCACCCGCTCAGCATTCCGCCCACTGCCGGGCCGGCGATGAACCCGACGCCGAACGCTGCCGAAACCATGCCGAAGGTCTTGGCGCGGTCTTCGGGTGCGGTCACATCCGCCACCGCCGCCTGCGCCGGACCATAGCTGCCGCCGAACAGTCCGGTCAGCACGCGTCCGAATATGACCATGCCGACGCTGCCAGCGAGCGCCAGCACGAGATAATTGGCCGCCATCCCCGCCAGCGCGACCAGCAGCACCGTGCGCCGCCCCAGCGCATCCGACAGATTGCCAAGCAGCGGTGCAGCGATGAAGCTCGCCCCGGCCATCGCCAGGCTCATCCACGCGCCGGCGTCGATTGCTGCGTCGAGCGGGAGATGGCCGACCCGCATCAGCAGCCGCGGCAGCACCGGCATGATCAACCCGAAGCCCATCGAATCGAGCAGGATGGTGAAGAAGACGAAGCGCAGGGTGTGGCGGTTCGGTGTGCCGGCTTGGGCAGAACTCATGCTGCGGGAGCCAGGTTGGTCATGGTCCAGAACTGTGGTCCGCCGCCGGGGACATGCCATTCGCTGGCGACCTGGTAGCCGAGGTTCTGATAAAGCCCGACGTTGTTCGGGGTGGCAGTCTCAAGCACTGCGGGCACGCCGTTCGCCGCAGCTTGCGTCAGCCCGGCGCGGATCGCCAGCCCGCCCAGACCCTTGCCCTGACAGTCGGGCCGGACCCCGGCGACGCGCAGATAATGCCATTGCTCGTCGCCCGGCAGATGCGCGCGGATCGCGTCGTCGAGCCGGATTGCGCGCGGAATATGCCGCCCGAAGATCGGCACGAAGCGCAACGCACCCGGATGCCAGATCGGCTCGTGCAAATGGACCGCTCCGGGCGGGCGCCACAATGTCACCACTTCGGCCCCGGGGGTGCCCAGCACGATCCCGTTTTTGAGATGTTCGGCAAACATCCAGCGGTACAGCCGGGTCAGCCGCGCCGGACGGTCCAGCGGATCGGGCATCATGAAAGCAATCGCCGGATCGTCCTGAAACGCCGCCGCCAGTGTTTTTACCGCAGCATCGCGGTGCTGCGCGCCAAGCCGGATGATCGAGCGGTCCATGCGCTGCTCCTAACGGATTTGTGCGGCGCGTAAATGGCGCGAACTGGCCAAACCCCGGCGAACCTGCCAAGCCGCGCGGCAAAGGAGCACTGGCGTGGCGGACCCGGACGACGACTACATCTACGACGAGGACAGCGGCGAATGGCTCCCGGCGAGTGAGCTCGCCGCCAAGCGCAGTGCCGAGGGCGATGACGGTGGCGCCGGCCGGGTCGAAGTGCGCGACGCGGTTGGCAATGTGCTCGCTGATGGTGACGCGGTTACACTGATCAAGGACCTTGAGGTCAAGGGCGCCGGGCAGACGCTCAAGCAGGGCACGCTGATCAAGTCGATCCGGCTGACCGGCGATGCCCAGGAAATCGACTGCCGCTACCCCGGGATCAAGGGCCTGGTGCTGCGCGCTGAGTTCGTCCGCAAGCGCTAGGCCTGTGGAAGCCCTGCAAATCCTGGTCGATGCCGATGCCTGCCCGGTCAAGGAAGAGGTCTACAAGGTCGCGCTGCGCCACGCCGTTCGCGTGACAGTGGTCGCCAACATGGCGCTGCGGGTGCCGGTGCATCCCTTGATCGCCCGGGTGGTGGTATCGGATGGGTTCGACGCTGCCGATGACTGGATTGCCGAGCAGTCCGGCGCGCTCAGCGTGGTGATCACCGGCGATATCCTGCTCGCCGAGCGCTGCCTCAAGGCCGGGGCCACGGTCATCGCGCACAACGGCAAGCCGTTCACCCCCGCCTCGATCGGCAGTGCAATAGCCACCCGCGCGATCATGGCCGACCTGCGCGCCGG
>JARXKR010000124.1:0-3969 GCA_030271565.1 Pseudomonadota bacterium | reverse complement strand
GCGCTAATCGTTCGACAAGCCAGCGGTATCGGCCCAAACACCGGCTTCGGGCATCCCGCCTGAATGGAGCTCTGCCATGGCCAAAAGTCAGAAGAAATCGAGCAAGGAAATACGCAAACCCAAGGCCGAAAAGCCAAAAAAGAACAACGCTTCGCAGCCCTCGCTCAAAGGCTCGCTGGCGAGCGACAAAAAGTAGCACATTGCTCGGCGCGCTCCTCGCCCCGCCCGCACCGCAATCGCGCATCCGCACAGCGCTGCGCTGGTTGCTGGCACTGGCTTACCTGATAGCGGGAATTGCGCACCTTCGCTCGCCTGCCGGGTTCATCCAGATCACCCCGGCCTGGGTCCCCAACCCGCCGCTGGTGATCATGCTGACCGGGCTCGCAGAACTCGCCGGAGCCGTGGCGCTGGCCGCCATTCCGCGGCTGCGCCAGGCGGCAGGGATCGGGCTCGCGCTTTATGCGCTCTGCGTCTTCCCAGCCAACATCAACCACGCGCTGAACCATATTCCACTCGGCGGGAGCCAACTCGGCTGGTGGTACCACGCCCCTCGCCTCGCCTTGCAGCCGGTGCTGGTCTGGCTTGCGCTGTGGGTGGGCGGGGTTACGAATTGGCCGTTTCGCTCGCGGCTCTAGCTCCAGCCGTCGGAACCAAACCTGCTTCGCGCCGTTGAACGGCAAGACGGAAATGGAGCAACTTCGATGCGCCACGCGCCCAGAATCGCCGCTTTCGCCTGTGCCAGCCTCGCGTTGGGCAGCCTCACCGCGCTGGCCATCCCTACTCAGGTCAAGACCGCGCGCAATTCCGGACTCGAGCGGCTGAGCCAGCCGCAAGTGGTGGCATATCCCGGGCAAGACCGGGTCGTCGGCGGACCGGATTCGTACCCGGTAACCTATTCGCCGCAGTGGCTCGCGGTTGCGGAAAAGGCCGAGCGCGCACGCTTGGCCAAATGGGCGCTGCCCGAGATCCGCCCGCCGGGCTACGACCAGCCTCCGCCCGAGCGTGACCTTGCGGTCGAGCGCGAAGGCGCGGTCGAAGTAGATGTCCAGCGTGGCTCGACCGACGATGGCGAACAACCGGAAGACGACGAATTCGCCGATGCAGATCAGCCCGACGGCTGACCTGAAATTTCATGTGCCAGCAAAGGAATGGGGAAGCGCCGAAACGCCTCCCCCCTTGCGACCCTGATTTAGCGGCAGCGCGTGTTCGAAGCGATCGATGCGCCCACGGCGGCCCCGCCGATCGCGCCGAGCACGGTGCCCAACGTCTTGGAACCGCCCGGAGCGATAATGTTGCCGAGCACGCCGCCGGCAGCAGCGCCGATGATCAACCCGGTGGTGCCATCGCTGCGGCGGCAATAGTACTGGCCGTTCTGACCACGATAGATCCGGTCATTCTGGTTCATGCGATGCTCGCGATAGCGGGTGTCGGTGCGGTAATAATTGTCGGCGTAATAACCGTTATAGCGAGGATCTGGGTTGTTGTAATCGTACTGGCCATACTGATCGTAATAGCTGGAGTCATAATAGCCCCAGTCACTGGCACGTTGGTCGCTGTAACGGCTGTTGCCATAAGTTGCGCAGCCGCTGAGCATGCTCGCGGCAAGCGTGGCTGAGAGGAGGAGTTTTGCGGTCATGACAGGTTCCTAACAGACCGCCCCAACCTCATAACGCGCCACTGACCGATTCTGTTCCGCAGCGACCGCCCCGAACCTACCCCAGCAGCCACTGCCCCAGCATCCGCCCGAACGGAAACGTGAAGAACCCGGCGATCAGCAGCGCGCCGATCACCATCCCGCGCACCGCACGGCGGTGGCGCTGCCAATCGTGCTGGCGGGCGCGCAGCACGATCAGCGGAACTTGCAGCATCGTCCAAAGCGAAAGCAGATGGATCACGCTGAACTTGCCCGGATGGATCACCCGCACGAACAGCGAATCGAACGCGGTGAGGAACATTGCTGCCGCCCAGACCCAGCCAAGCATGCGGTGCATCCGGTCGCCGCGCGGGCGCAGCAGCATGACCGGGGTGAGCGCCAGCGCGGTTATGATCGTCGCCAGGTGGGCCCAGACCACGCCCGGCACTTCGGCCCAGTCGGCCCGCCCGCGCACCAAGGCCGCCAGCACCACCGCCAGCAGCACTCCCGCCCCCGCCGCCAGCGCCTTGTCAAGCAGGTCGGGTGCTAGCGGATGCCGCCGCGCAGGCGCAGCTGCCGCGCTGCCGGGCATGGGAGGTGCGGTGCTCACCGTTTCGCAATCGTTTCGCTGAGCGTGGCCGCGGTCATCCCCCACTTGCGCACCACCGACATATTGTGCCCGCTGCGCCCGCCCGGATCGATGGTCAGCACCGATTCCACCTTGAGGCCATTGGTCATGGTGTAGCGGATCAGCAGCCGGTTGCCCGCGACGTCGATCGTCACCGGGCCCTTGCCGTCACTGATCGACCCGCCGAAGTGTCCGGGCGCAATCTGATGCAGCTGCCACTGGCGGTTCTGCGGCTTGTCGCCGGCCACGGTCATGGTCTGGTTGAGCACGAACTGGCCATTGCCCTGCATCGCCCCGTACCCGGTGACGTGGGTCGCCTTGGCCGAGGAAAACGCCTGCTTGAGCGAACCCGAACTCTCGGTCGCGCCGGTGAAGAAAGTGATCGGATCGAACGATTGCGCCTGCCCGGCTCCGGCGCTCGATCCTGCGCCGAGCACCGCGACGAGCAATGCGGCGGAGCCCAATGCGCGAGCCATCCGGCGCGGCTGCGCGGCTGTTCCAGTTTCAGACATTGTGCACCCCGATGTTGTTTTTTGTGCCCCGCCGTAACAGGTCCCGCGCCGGAAAGCGCGCAAATCCGGTGAGCCAAATCCCGGGTCCTGTCGCACGGCGCGCGCGGGCGCTGCCCATAAGGTAACACATCTGGTGGACACACTGGACACTGTCCTGAAAGAAAAAGCGAAACTGTCACCTTGGCTGCCCAAAAGTGTCACCTTGCGGGCGCAACAGGGCGCACCGCCGCTGCTTGCGCACGTCGCGGCCAACTGTTGCCGCCTCTGCCCAGATCGCGGAAAAATCCGCCCCCAGCCGCGCGCGCAGCGCATAGGCCGCCTTGCGGCTCATCCCCACCCGCCGCGCCGCCCCCGCGACCGAGCCGCGCTCGCCCAGCGCGCGGAGAAAAGCCACGGCTTTGCCCCGGGTCCAGCGATAGTCGGCATTGCTGCGGCGGGGCGGGGCGGGGTCTGGCGCGGGCTGGGTCATCGCGCAGGATAAGGCACAGCTTGGGCGATGTAGGAAAATGGTTTTGGGTGGGCAGACGGCGCTATGCGGCCTTCGCCTCGCCGGCTTCGCACTTCAGTCGCAAGCCCAACGCGCCCAGCACCTTGAGCAGGGTGTCGAGCGTCGGATTGCCGTTCTCCCCCAGCGCGGTATAGAGCGCCTGACGGTTGACCCCGGCCTTGGCAGCGATCTTGGTCATGCCTTCGCTGCGGGCGGCGACGCCAAGCGCGCTGGCGATATACTCGGCATGACCGCTTTCGAAGGCATCGTTAAGCAATTCGATCACCGCTTCAGGTGTGCAGATATATTTCGCCGCGTCGAAGGGCGTGGTTGCAAGCTTGCCCATGGTTCGTTTCCTTCCGTGCCCAGATTCTTCCCAAGGGGAGGGCATTCCCTTGCATCAAACTTGTTTGGCCAGTTCCTTCGCCAATTTGATCGCACGATCCTGATCGCGTTTGGCGCTACCACACAGCAGGATCACAACGACCCGGTCGCGGATCGTATAGTAGAGCCGATAGCCCGGCCCGAAATCGATCCTCAGTTCGCTGACGCCATCGCCAACCGTCCTCCAATCGCCCAGCAGCCCGGCCTCGATCCGAACCAATCGAATGCCAATCTTCTCCTGCGCCCGCTCATCGCGCAGACCATCAAGCCATTCGGCGAACTCGGCGGTTTGCACGACGCGGAACATTGTCGGTTATATACGACA
>JARXKR010000123.1:4179-6669 GCA_030271565.1 Pseudomonadota bacterium | reverse complement strand
TCCTCGAACTTGAGGGTGCGGGTGATCGCCTTGCCGTCCGCGCGCAGCGTCCAGTCGGGCAGTTCGGCCAGCAAAGCATCGACGGCGGATTGACTGAGGCGGGGGACGGACATGGTACTCTCCTTGGCAGGCGGTAAGGTTTCCCTTATCCGCGTTTCGCATGCAAGCGGGCGGCCTGAAAGCGCAAGGAATAACCTGCCGCCGGGGGGATCGGTTCCTGTTCGGCGGGCTCGACCTGCGTCTTGAACCGGGCGATGCGCTGCATCTGGTCGGTCCGAACGGCACCGGCAAGACTTCGCTGCTGCGCATTCTCGCGGGACTGCTCCGCCCGGTTGCGCCGAGCGGCGACATCGCATGGCAGGGCAGCTGCGGCTACCTCGACGGCAGGTTGGCGCTCGACGAGCACCTTCCATTGGACAAGGCGTTGGACTTCTGGCGCGCGCTCGATCGCTCGCCGCCGCTGCCGCTCGAACGGCTTGGGCTTGACCGGCTGGCGGACATCCCGGTGCGGTTTCTCTCCACCGGCCAGCGAAAGCGTGCCGGGCTCGCGCGGCTGATCGGACAAGGCGCGGATCACTGGCTGCTCGATGAGCCGCTCAACGGCCTCGACAGCGAAGGCGCGGCGCTGATCGAAGCGCTGATCGCCGAGAAGCGTACAGCCGGCGGCGTGGTGGTGGTCGCCTCGCACCAGCCGCTCGCGCTGCCCGGCGCGCAAGTGCTCGACCTTCGGGACTTTCCCCCTTCCCCGTCGGGGAAGGGTCGGGGATGGGGGCTCGACGCTGACACGGAACCCCCACCCCAACCCCTCCCCACCGGGGAGGGGCTTTCATGAGCACCTTCCTGACCCTGCTGCGGCGTGACTGCGCGCTGTTGCTGCTCGGAGGACGGCGCGGCGGGGCGCTGCTGCCCGTGTTATTCTTCCTCGCGGTGGCAATGCTCTATCCGTTCGCGGTCGGACCCGATGCGCCGCTGCTGGCCAAGACCGGCGGCGGGGTGATCTGGGTCGCCGCGCTGCTCGCCGCGATCCTGCCGCTCGACCGCTTGATCGAGCCCGATCTGGAGCTGGGCCTGTTCGACCAGTTCGCCTTGCGCGGGATCAGCGAAGAAGGCGTGGTCGCGGTGCGCATGCTGGCGCATTGGCTCAGCTTCGGCCCGCCCTTGATGCTGGCCGCGCTGCCCGCATCGGCCTTGGTCGGGATCGATGGCGAACAATTGCGGCTGATCGAATGGGGGCTGCTGGCCGGCACCCCGGGTCTGGCCGCACTCGGCGTTTTGGTCGCAGCGATCACCGCCGGCCTGCGTGGCGGCGCGGCGCTAGGCGGAATGCTGGTAATCCCGCTGGCGGTCCCGCTGCTCGTGTTCGGCGCGGGCAGTCTTTCGGTCGGCGGCGAGGCGGGCCTCGCGCTGACCGCTGCGGTGAGTTTGGTTTTGCTCGCACTTACCCCATTCGCGGCGGGGGCGGCGATCAGGAGCGGCCGGGGTTAAGAAGGGTCTCGCGCAGAGAGCGCAGAGGACGCAGAGATGTATCGCTGGCGGCGAAGCCGTGATTTATTCCTCGGCAACGACTTAAAAACACGGCCGTACAATGAGGAAGCCTCCGGCTTGGCGAGACTTCTCTGCGCCTCTGCGTGCTCTGCGGTCTCTGCGCGAACCCCTTAACTTGCTAATAAGGCGGCTGGTTCAACCCCTTGGGGCTCGCGGTGAACACCTCGCACCCGGTCTCGGTGATCCCGATCGAATGTTCGAACTGCGCCGACAGCGAGCGGTCGCGCGTTACCGCCGTCCACCCATCCTCGAGCAGCTTCACCCCCGGCTTGCCGAGGTTGATCATCGGCTCGATCGTGAAGAACATGCCGGGCTTGAGCTCGGGCCCGGTGCCGGCCCGCGCCGCATGGACCACCTCGGGCGCGTCATGGAACAGTCGCCCCAGCCCGTGCCCGCAAAATTCGCGGACCACGCCATAACGCTGGCGTTCGGCATGGTGCTGGATCGCCGCACCGATATCGCCAAGCCGCGCGCCCGGCTTGGCCTGTTCGATCCCCAGCATCAGGCATTCGTACGTCACATCGACCAGTCGCCGCGCCTTCAAGGGCACATCGCCGACGAGGTACATCCGGCTGGTATCGCCGTGCCAGCCGTCCAAAAGCGGGGTTACGTCGATGTTGACGATATCGCCGTCCTTGAGGACTTTGTCCGAGGGGATCCCGTGGCACACCACATGGTTGATCGAGATGCAGCAGCTGTGGGTATAGCCGCGATAACCCAGCGTTGCCGGGACCGCGCCGCCCGCAATCGTCATCTCGCGCACAATGTCGTCAAGCGCGCCGGTGCTTACCCCTGGGTGGACATGATCGACCAAGGCATCGAGGATTTCGGCAGCAAGGCGGCCGGCTTTGCGCATGGCTTCGAAGGCGGCGGGGCCGTGCAGCTTGATCGTGCCGTCGCGCAGCATGGTCTCGTCATCGGTGACTGTCTGGTAGAGGTTCATGG
>JARXKR010000123.1:0-4079 GCA_030271565.1 Pseudomonadota bacterium | reverse complement strand
TCAGTGCGGCACGGCAAAGGCGCTGCGGTACTGCGGCTTGACGGCGCGGAGCACGGCGGCGGTGACCGGCAGCGTCACCTCGTAGTTACCCTCAGCATAGGGACCAGCCTCATAGGGATCGACCAGCACGCCGATGCGGGTGAAATGCGTCTTGTCGGTGGAGCCCAAGATCACTGTCTGCGCCGCCGGATCGATGCAAAGGTCGAACGGATCGCGCGACTTGGGATTGACCGGCTCGCCGCGCTTGTCGGCGCGCTGCTTGTCGAGCGCGGCGCAGAACGGCACGCGGATCGCTGCGGACAGAGCAGCTGGCGAGGCGAACAGGTCAGTTCCCTTCATCCGCTTGCCCGCCGCCTTGTTCCACACCAGCCCTTCCTGCCACGGATTGGGATGCGCCCCGCCGAGCGATTCCCAGCGCTGCGCAGAGAGGCTGAGCCAGCCGGGCAGTTCGGTCACCACGCCCCACTTGGTGCTATGGCCATAGGGGTAATAGGTCCGCTTGTCCGCCTTGGCCGCGCTCTGGCCCTCCTTGGCATGGACGACCAGATCGCGCTTCATTTTGGCGGCATCGGCCTTGAACCACGCGGCCAGCCCCGGGATTGCTGCGGCCTGCACCGGATAGGCATAACTGAATTCGTAAAGCGGCGTGCTGTCATCGATCGACACCGGCTTGGCGATGGGTAGCGGCGCGGCGGTGGCGGTGGCGGCCGAGGCAGGATCGCTCGATTCCGCACTTGCGCTAGGGGTCGCCTGAACCGGCTGCTCGGGGCTTTTACCGGAACACGACGCCAGGATCAGCGCCAATACGGCAATCGGGACCTGTCGCATGATCGTCTTTTCTGCTCGCATGGAAACCGTTGCTGGGGTTATGGCACGATCACCATGAGCGACAAACACGCATTGATCCAGCCTGACAAAGGCCAGCACGCCACACCGGTCCACCTCGTCGACAAGCCGAGTTTGGAGGCCTTGGTCAAGACCCTGTCGGCGGGGCAACGCGCTGCGGTTGCGGCGCAAAAGTTCACCGGCGAAGGTTACAGCTACGCGGTGGTGCCCGATGGCGACGGTTGGTTCATCGTCACCGGGGTGGCTAATCCAGCAAGTCTTTCAAGCTGGTGTCTGGCGCGGCTGGCGGAGGTGCTTCCGGCGGGGACCTATCGGCTCGCTGCGGGGGAACCGGGACCGGCGATGTTCGGCTGGGTCACCGGGCAATACCGCTTCGACCGGTACCGCAAGGAGCCAACCGTTGAAGGTCCGCGCATTTTGCTGACCAGCGCGGTCAAGGCCATCGACCCGGTGCTGGCCGAAGCCGCCGCGACTGCTTTGGTGCGCGATCTGGTCAACACGCCCGCCGAAGACATGGGGCCTGCCCAGCTCGAGGCGGAGGCGCAGCGGCTGGCCAAGACTTATCGCGCCGAACTTACCGTCACCAGCGGCGACGCGCTTGAGCGCGGATTTCCGATGATCCACGCGGTCGGCCGCGCAGCCGGGCGCAGCCATGCCCCGCGGCTGATCGAACTGACTTGGGGCAACCCCAAGCATCCCAAAATCGCGATTGTCGGCAAAGGTGTATGCTTCGATTCAGGCGGGCTCGATATCAAGCCGGGTTCGTCGATGCTGCTGATGAAAAAGGACATGGGCGGCGCGGCGCACGCCTTGGCCCTGGCCCAACTGATCATGGCCGCGCATTTGAAGGTCCATCTGCACCTGCTGATCCCGGCGGTCGAAAATGCGATTTCGGGCAATGCTTTCCGCCCCGGCGATGTGCTTTCGAGCCGCGCCGGGATCTCGGTCGAGATCGGCAACACCGACGCCGAGGGGCGGCTTGTGCTCGGCGATGCCTTGACCCGCGCGGGCGAGGAGGCGCCCGAACTGGTGATCGACTTCGCTACGCTGACCGGCGCGGCGCGGGTTGCGCTGGGGCCTGACCTTCCTGCATTGATGACCCGCCGCGATGAAACCGCCGACGAACTGCTCAAAGCCGGCCTCGCCGCCGATGATCCGTGCTGGCGGCTGCCCCTGCCCGAGAGCTACCGCGAATATCTGAAGTCCGACATCGCCGACCTCAATAACAGTAGCTCGAATGGCTACGCCGGAGCCTCAGTTGCGGGGCTGTTCCTCGACCGCTTTGTGACCGAGGGCGCCGATTGGGCCCACTTCGACACCTTCGCCTGGCGCCCCGCCGCCAAACCCGGCCGCCCCAAAGGCGGCGACGCACTCGGCCTGCGCGCGGCGTGGGGCATGCTCAAGGCGCGGTATGGTTAGGGTGACACAAGGGTGACAAAGGCGACACTGTGTCACCCTTAAAGACGTGTATAACCTACTGTTATATATAACTATATTTACCTGGTGACACTTAAAGGATTTCACCGCAAACGCTCGATCGATACTGAAAAAACCCGACCAAATGCCGACCGCGCGCAGTGTGGCGAATGTCGGCGGTGTAGGAAAATGCTAATGCACAACGCACCCTATCACGCGCACATTTATTTCACCGAGCGCGACCGCACTGCGGCGGAGATCTTGCGCGATGCGTTTGCGGGACGAGACGAAGTGCTGTTCGTTGGCGCAATGGCTTCTGGTCCAGCCGGACCGCACCCGATCCCGCAGTACGAAGTGCATTTCCTTGCGGGTTCGCTCGATCTGGTCCGCTCGATGATCACGGCGAGCGGGCTGACCGCGCTGGTCCATCCGCTGACGCAGGACGATCTGGCCGATCATACCACCCTCGGCCAATGGATCGGCACGCCGGTCGCGCTTGACCTGACCACGCTCGATCCGCCGGGAATAAACCAAGGCGTGCCGCGCTTTGGGCGGCGCGATTTCTGATCCGGGCATGGACGGGGGCTTATGGACAACTTGATAGCGGGCCCAACCGGGGCTAAGCGCCCGGTCTTCCGTTTCGAGGGGCCCGATCCTTTGCCTGCCACTGCCATCCCCACGTCCGAATTGACCCTGTCCGGCCCGAGTGACAAGCTCGACGCCGGGCATTGGCCGGTGCGCGGGGATCTGGCGCATATCCGCCTCGCCGGGCGGGTGTTCGTGCCGCATTATGCGGTGCCGATGGAGCGCCGCGTGGTGCCATGCGGGGCCAAGCTGTTTGCTGCGAACGATAAGGAGTCCGAGGTCCGCGAAGTTCTGGGCGGCGGGACTTTGTTCAACGTCCTCGACATTTCGGGCGGTTATGCCTGGGGCCAGGTCGGCGAGGACGGGTTTGTCGGGTATCTGCCGCTCGCCGCGCTGGAAGAGCGACGAAGCTGACCTGTAGATTCCCTCCAGACCCGTTCGTGGTGAGGAGGGACTGAGCTTGTCGAAGGCCCGTCTCGAACCACTGCCACGTTGCGGTCCTTCGAGACGCCATTTCGACAAGAGCTCAATGGCTCCTCAGGACGAACGGAATTCACGAAATGACCTATAGTTTATTCATCGACGGCGCAGCCGGAACCACGGGGCTCGAGATCCTGGAGCGGATGGCGGGGCGCGGCGAGTTCGAACTGCTGGTTCTGAGCGAGGAGCAGCGCAAGAGCGCCGAGGCGCGGCGCGAGGCCTATCACAGTGCCGATTTCGCGGTGCTGTGCCTGCCTGACGATGCCGCGATCGAGGCGGTTGCGCTGGCGCAGGGGTCCAAAGTGCGGATCGTCGATGCCAGTTCCGCCCACCGCACCGCGCCGGGCTGGACCTATGGTTTTCCCGAACTGATCGGGCGCGACAAAGTTGCTGCGGCGACCCGTGTGACCAATCCCGGGTGCTATCCCACCGGCTTCCTTGCCCTGCTCGCCCCGCTGGTGCGCCACGGCCTGCTGCCCGCCGACTGGCCGTATGTATGCCATGCCGTGTCGGGCTATTCGGGCGGCGGCAAAGCGATGATCGCACGGTTCGAAGGTGATCCCGACATCGCTTATCGCGACTACGGCCTCGCCATGGGGCATAAGCACGTGCCCGAAATGCAGAAGTATGCCGGGCTGTCGTTCGCGCCGATCTTTGCCCCGGCAGTGGTGCCGGCACACCGCGGCATGGTGGTCGAAGTGCCGCTGCATCTTGCACAGATGGAGCGCGCCGCGCCCACCGACGGCCTGCGT